>NZ_JAGYGJ010000032.1:0-78284 GCF_019947405.1 Pseudomonas sp. GL-B-26
CGTTACTCGCTGCTGTCAACACCTCTTTTGTTCCGCTTTCGACCGAGAAGATCGAATCGTCAATCAAGCTAAACCACCCTGCCTGACCGACTCCTTCTGGGCTTCGATGACCTGAAGCAACTCGCTGCCGAAAACTGCGTAACTCATTGTTTACCAAGGAGTTTTCCGTTTCGACTGCGCCGGAAGTGGGGCGAATTATAGACTTCCAGAATCTGTCGTCAACCCTTAATTGCGCTTTTCTATCAATCACTTGCTGAACGCCGGAAAACAGCCCGTTTCCTCTCTATGTAGGAGAGTAAAACCACTCCCCCTATATAGAAGAAATCCTCAGAGCACCCCGGCCTCTTTGAATGCCGCCACAGCACCAGCATCCAGACCCAACACCCGCTGCAGAACCTCCAGCGTATGCTCCCCTAATAGAGGAGGCGCATTGCGATACTCCACAGGTGTTTCGGACAGACGAATCGGACTCGCCACCTGCGGCACCATCCCGGCCAGCACATGAGGCAGCTCGATGGCCAACCCACGCGCCTTAACCTGAGGATCCGCAAACATCTGAGCCAGATCATTGATAGGCCCGCACGGCACACCTGCTTGCTCCAGCTGCAGCACCCACTCAGCAGTCGTCTTGAACACCGTCGCCTGGCGGATAAGCGGAATCAACACCGCACGATTCGTCACCCGCAACTTGTTGGTCGCAAAGCGTGGATCATCCGCCCACTGCGGCTGACCTGCCACTTCAGCAAACTTGCGGAACTGCCCGTCATTACCCACGGTGAGGATGAAATCTCCATCCGCCGTAGGAAAGTCCTGATAAGGCACGATATTCGGATGAGCATTACCCAAGCGCTTCGGAGCATTGCCCGTAGTCAGGTAATTCATTGCCTGGTTGGCCAGGCAAGCCACCTGAACATCCAGCAGCGCCATATCAATATGCTGACCGCCACCGTCATGATCCCGATGCGCAAGCGCTGCAAGGATCGCCACGGTCGAATAGAGACCGGTCAAAATGTCCGTCAGCGCCACGCCGACTTTCACCGGCCCGGCGCCCTCATCCCCTTCGGGTCGCCCCGTCAGACTCATCAGACCGCCCAGGCCCTGGATCATGAAGTCATAACCCGCGCGCTTGGCGTAAGGGCCCGTCTGACCAAACCCGGTAATCGAGCAATAGATCAGATTCGGATTGATCGCCTTTAGAGACTCATAGTCCAAACCATATGCCGCCAGCCCACCGACCTTGAAGTTCTCGATCAGGATGTCCGACTTCGCCGCCAGATCACGCACCAGCTTCTGCCCTTCAGGCCGGGTGAAGTCGATGGTGACCGATTGCTTGTTGCGATTGGCCGACAAGTAATAGGCGGCCTCGCTAGTGTTCTCGCCATAAGCGTCTTTAAGGAAGGGAGGCCCCCAGGCGCGCGTGTCATCGCCATTACCCGGGCGCTCGACCTTGATCACTTCGGCGCCAAGGTCAGCAAGGATCTGCCCGGCCCAAGGCCCGGCCAGCACCCGCGATAAATCCAGTACCCGTAGATGCGAAAGCGCGCCCATGGCCGTTCTCCTATTAATAGAACGCCTGGATGCCGGTCTGCGCACGACCGAGAATCAGTGCGTGGACGTCGTGTGTACCTTCATAGGTATTCACCACTTCCAGGTTGACCAAGTGGCGAGCAACACCGAACTCATCGGAAATACCGTTACCACCCAGCATGTCGCGCGCCATGCGAGCAATGTCCAGGGACTTGCCGCAGGAGTTGCGCTTCATCATCGAAGTGATCTCGACCGCTGCAGTACCTTCATCTTTCATACGACCCAGACGCAGGCAACCTTGCAGCGCCAGGGTGATTTCAGTCTGCATGTCGGCCAGCTTCTTCTGGATCAGCTGAGTGGCGGCCAATGGGCGACCGAACTGCTTGCGATCCAGAGTGTACTGGCGAGCGGTATGCCAGCAGAACTCGGCAGCACCCAGCGCACCCCAGGAGATGCCATAGCGTGCGGAGTTGAGGCAGGTGAACGGACCTTTCAGACCGCGCACATCCGGGAAAATGTTTTCTTCAGGGACAAACACGTTGTCCATGACGATCTCGCCGGTGATGGATGCACGCAAGCCGACCTTGCCGTGAATCGCCGGAGCGCTCAGGCCTTTCCAGCCTTTCTCCAGAACGAAGCCACGGATGTCACCCGCATCGTCCTTACCCCATACGACGAACACATCGGCGATCGGGCTGTTGGTGATCCACATCTTGCTGCCGGTCAGGCTGTAGCCGCCTTCCACTTTGCGTGCACGAGTAATCATCGCGCCTGGGTCGGAGCCGTGGTCAGGTTCGGTCAGACCAAAGCAACCGATCCATTCACCCGAGGCCAGTTTCGGCAGGTACTTCTGCTTCTGGGCTTCGGTACCGAATTCATTGATCGGCACCATGACCAGCGATGACTGCACGCTCATCATCGAGCGGTAGCCGGAGTCGACGCGCTCGACTTCACGGGCGATCAGGCCGTAGCTGACGTAGTTCAGACCGCTGCCGCCATACTGTTCAGGGATGGTCGCGCCCAACAGACCTATTTCGCCCATCTCGCGAAAGATCGCCGGGTCGGTCTTTTCATGGCGGAAAGCTTCGAGAACACGCGGCGCGAGCTTCTGCTGAGCGAATTGCTCAGCGGTGTCGCGGATCATGCGTTCTTCTTCGGTGAGCTGTTGATCCAGCAGCAGGGGATCGATCCAGTTGAAGCTAGCTTTACCGCCCATGAGTGTGTCCTCTCGAATCGTGTCAAATAACGTGGGCTGATCCTAGGCCGGGTTCGGCATTACGGCAAACGAGGATTTTGCATACTGTTGTGCTAATTTCTCACTCCGAAACATCGCAAAATAGCTTTTATGCGATGTATTAGTGAGGTTGACGTACATGCGCAGGAAAATTCCCAGCACAACGGCGCTGATCAGCTTCGAAGCGGCAGCTCGCCACGAAAGTTTTACCAAGGCAGCTCAGGAGCTTTCTCTCACTCAGGGCGCCATTTGCCGACAGATCGCCAGCCTTGAGGAGTTCCTCAGCGTAGAACTGTTCCGACGCTCGCGACGCGGAGTCAAGCTGACGGAGGCCGGTCTTTCCTACAGCCGCCGGGTGGCCACCCAACTCGATGCCGTTGAACGAGACACCTTGTCAGTGATGGGCCAGCAAGGTGCCAACGTGATCGAGCTGGCGGTGGTTCCAACCTTCGGCACTCAATGGCTGCTGCCACGACTCAAGGACTTCCAGCAAAAACACCCGGAAGTGACGGTCAACCTCACCAACCGAACGCGCCCGTTCCTGTTTGCCGACACCGACTTCGATGCCGCGATCTATTTTGGCGATGCGGACTGGTCGGGTACTGAATCCCACAGGCTGATGGGCGAAAATCCGATGCCGGTGTGCAGCCCCAATCTCATGGGGAAAAAGACAACCCTGTCTCCCGGCGACATCGCCGAATTGCCCCTGTTGCAGCAGACCACCCGCCCTTATGCCTGGCGTCAGTGGTTCAACTCCCAAAACCTTAATATCCCTCGAGACATGACAGGGCCGCGCTACGAGCTATTCTCCATGCTTGCCCAAGCGGCCATGCACGATATGGGAATAGCGCTGATTCCACCGTTCCTGATTCAACGTGAACTGGCCGAGAAGCGCCTGGTCATTGCCAACGCCCAGGAGTTATCAAGCATCAAGGCGTATTACTTGATGATTCCCGAGCGAAAGGTCGAATCGGCCTCTTTAAGGGCATTTCGCGATTGGCTGGTCAATCAGGCACAGAGCTACAGCCTAGAAGGATAAAGGCCTCGCCTGATTAGCTGACCTCGTAGTCAGTAAACCAAAAGCACTACAGATATAAGTATTTGTCGCATATTCGAAGACTGTACCGACAAGCAGTACAAACGTCCCACAAGAGCCTGAAAACGTGGCCTTGAGCCTCTATTGCGGAGCAATAACGACTCATTCACCTGACCGATGCGTAAATTCTTCAATTTTTACAAGAATCCTTACAAGGCACGGCCTGCAAGGGATTGAACTGGGTAGTTGCGACATTCGGTCACGGGGTGACTTGTAGTTAATTTTCCGTCACCCGTCATAAACCCTTGAAGGGCACTAAGTTCGCCTGCAAAATGCCGCGCCCCGCCCTGATTTGGCGGGATCGTGCTGATCGGCCGCCCCAGCCGCACCATCCGAAGTGCCTGGGTTTACTCAATAAGATCACGCAGGAGATTTGACGTGCACATTGGTGTTCCTCTCGAAACCCAGACCGGTGAAACACGGGTTGCTGCAACCCCGGAAACCATCAAGAAGCTGATCGGCCAGGGGCATAAGGTCACTGTGCAAAGCGGCGCCGGCATTAACGCCAGCGTTGTCGACAGTGCCTATGAAGCGGCCGGCGCAATTATTGGCAGCGCCAATGACGCGTTGGGTGCCGAGCTGATTCTCAAGGTGGTCGCCCCCAGCGACAGCGAACTGACGCTGATTAAAAGCGGCACCGTTGTGGTGGGCATGCTCAACCCGTTCAGCAATGAAACCATTGCCAAGCTGGCTGAGTGCGGCATTACCGCTTTCGCACTGGAGGCCGCGCCGCGCACCTCCCGCGCTCAGAGCCTGGATGTGCTGTCCTCCCAAGCCAACATCGCCGGCTATAAAGCCGTGTTGCTGGCCGCTCACCACTATCCACGCTTCATGCCGATGCTGATGACTGCTGCGGGTACCGTGAAAGCGGCACGGGTGCTGATTCTCGGTGCTGGCGTGGCTGGTTTGCAGGCGATCGCTACGGCGAAACGTCTGGGTGCAGTGATCGAAGCGTCTGACGTACGTCCTGCGGTCAAAGAGCAGATCGAATCCCTCGGCGCCAAGTTCGTCGACGTGCCTTACGAGACCGATGAAGAGCGTGAATGCGCCGTCGGTGTCGGCGGTTACGCACGACCAATGCCCGCCAGCTGGATGCAACGTCAGGCCCTGGCCGTGCACGAACGCGCCAAGCAGGCTGACATCGTCATTACCACCGCCCTGATCCCGGGCCGCAAGGCACCGACGCTGTTGAGCGCGGAAACCGTGGCACAGATGAAGCCAGGCTCGGTGGTCATCGACCTCGCTGCAGCCCAGGGCGGCAACTGCCCTCTGACCGTGGCTGACCAGGTCGTGGTCGAGAATGGCGTGATCATTTGCGGCCCGACCAATCTGGCCGGCGCCGTCGCGGCAGACGCTTCGGCACTGTACGCGCGCAACCTGCTGGACTTCCTGAAGCTGGTCTTCAACAAAGAAGGCCAGTTCGAGATCAACCTCGAAGACGACATCGTCGCCGCGTGCCTGATGTGCCGCGACGGCCAAGTCATCCGCAAAAACGCCTAAGCAGGGATTCAGACGATGGAAGAGCTTATCTCCCCCGGTATCTACAACCTGATCATCTTCGTGCTGGCGATTTATGTCGGTTATCACGTGGTCTGGAACGTTACACCTGCACTGCACACGCCCTTGATGGCGGTGACCAACGCGATCTCGGCGATCGTGATCGTCGGCGCCATGCTGGCGGCGGCGTTGACCGTAACGCCACTGGGCAAGACCATGGGCACCCTGGCCGTGGCGCTGGCGGCGGTGAACGTATTTGGTGGCTTCCTGGTGACCCGGCGCATGCTGGAAATGTTCAAGAAAAAAGCCCCAAAAGCCGTAAAAGAAGAGGCGCCTAAGTAATGAGCATGAATCTTGTCACGACGCTCTACTTGATCGCGTCGATCTGCTTCATCCAGGCCCTCAAAGGCCTGTCGCACCCGACTACGTCGCGGCGCGGCAACCTGTTCGGCATGCTTGGCATGGCGCTGGCCATCCTGACCACCGTGGGCCTCATCTATAAGCTCGGCGCAGAGCTGGCCACCGCCGGGATCGGCTACGTCATCGTCGGCCTGCTGGTCGGCGGTACCGCCGGGTCGATCATGGCCAAGCGCGTTGAAATGACCAAGATGCCGGAACTGGTCGCCTTCATGCACAGCATGATCGGTCTGGCCGCGGTGTTCATCGCCATTGCGGCAGTGGTCGAGCCGCAGTCGCTGGGCATCGTCAAGCAACTGGGTGATTCCATTCCGGCCGGTAACCGCATGGAGCTGTTCCTTGGCGCAGCGATTGGTGCCATCACCTTCTCCGGTTCGGTAATTGCCTTCGGCAAGCTGTCGGGCAAGTACAAGTTCCGTCTGTTCCAGGGCGCACCGGTACAGTTCAGCGGTCAACACAAGTTGAACCTGGTGTTGGGCCTGGCGACGCTCGGCCTGGGCATCACTTTCATGCTGACCGGCAACCTCGGCGCCTTCGCCCTGATGCTGGCCCTGGCCTTCGTGATGGGCGTGCTGATCATCATCCCGATTGGCGGCGCGGACATGCCGGTGGTGGTGTCGATGCTCAACAGCTACTCCGGCTGGGCAGCGGCGGGCATCGGCTTCTCGCTGAACAACTCGATGCTGATCATCGCCGGTTCGCTGGTGGGTTCGTCCGGTGCGATCCTCTCGTACATCATGTGCAAAGCGATGAATCGTTCTTTCTTCAACGTACTGCTCGGCGGTTTCGGCGGTGCAACGGAAACCGCAGGCCCCGCTGGCGCCAAGGAAGCTCGTCCGGTGAAGTCCGGCTCGTCCGATGACGCCGCGTTCCTGCTGACCAATGCCGACACCGTGATCATCGTGCCGGGCTATGGCTTGGCGGTGGCACGTGCCCAGCACTCGCTGATGGAACTGGCGGAGAAGTTGACTCACCGTGGTGTCACTGTGAAGTTTGCGATCCACCCGGTCGCCGGGCGGATGCCAGGGCACATGAACGTCCTGCTGGCCGAGGCCGAAGTACCTTACGAGCAAGTGTTCGAGATGGAAGACATCAACTCCGAGTTCGGTCAGACCGACGTGGTGCTGGTGTTGGGCGCCAACGATGTGGTCAACCCGGCGGCGAAGAACGATCCGAAATCGCCGATTGCCGGCATGCCGATCCTCGAGGCCTACAAAGCCAAGACCGTCATCGTCAACAAGCGCTCGATGGCCAGCGGCTATGCCGGCCTGGACAACGAGCTGTTCTACCTCGACAAAACCATGATGGTCTTCGGCGACGCCAAGAAAGTCATCGAAGACATGGTCAAAGCCGTCGAGTAAAACCTGCTCCAGCGCAATACCCAAAACCTCAGCCTTTAGTAGGCTGGGGTTTTTTATTGCCCGCTAAAAACCGACCAAAGGCTCTAAATCGGGGCTCTGCATTCGACCATGGTAGCGGGAGGAATTTTTTTGAAGTCACTAGACTGCACACCTTGCTTTCGTTGCCCGAGATGACAATCCATGTACCGTGATCGTATTCGCTTGCCTTCGTTGTTGGATAAAGTGATGAGCGCCGCTGACGCCGCCGCTCTGATTGAGGATGGCATGACCGTCGGCATGAGTGGCTTCACTCGCGCCGGCGAAGCCAAAGCCGTGCCCCACGCATTGGCCGAGCGCGCCAAAATCACCCCGCTGAAAATCACGCTGATGACCGGCGCCAGCCTGGGCAATGACCTCGATAAACAGCTCACCGAAGCCGGCGTATTGTCACGACGCATGCCCTTCCAGGTCGACAGCACCCTGCGCAAAGCCATTAACGCCGGCGAAGTGATGTTCATTGACCAGCATCTGTCGGAAACCGTGGAGTCGCTGCGCAATCAGCAACTCAAGCTGCCGGACATCGCGGTGATTGAAGCCGTGGCGATCACCGAGCAGGGCCATATCGTGCCGACCACGTCGGTGGGTAACTCGGCCAGCTTCGCGATTTTCGCCAAACAGGTGATCGTCGAGATCAACCTGGCGCACAACCCGAATCTCGAAGGTCTGCACGACATCTATATCCCGACCTATCGGCCGACCCGCACACCAATTCCACTGGTAAAGGTCGACGATCGCATTGGCAGCACTGCCATCCCGATCCCGCCGGAAAAGATCGTCGCTATCGTGATCACCAATCAGTCCGACTCGCCGTCCACCGTACTGCCGCCGGACGTTGATACCCAGGCCATTGCCGACCACCTGATCGACTTCTTCAAGCAGGAAGTGGCTGCCGGGCGCATGACCAACAAGCTCGGCCCGCTGCAAGCCGGGATTGGCAACATCGCCAACTCGGTGATGTGCGGGCTGATCGACTCGCCGTTCGAAGACCTGACGATGTATTCCGAAGTGCTTCAGGACTCGACCTTCGACCTGATCGACGCCGGCAAGCTGAGCTTTGCCTCGGGCAGCTCGATCACCTTGTCGAGCCGTCGCAATACCGATGTTTTCGGCAACCTTGAGCGCTACAAGGACAAACTGGTCCTGCGCCCGCAAGAAATCTCCAACCACCCGGAAGTGGTGCGCCGGCTCGGCATCATCGGCATCAACACGGCGCTTGAGTTCGACTTGTACGGCAACGTCAACTCCACCCACATCTGCGGCACGCGGATGATGAACGGCATCGGTGGCTCGGGCGACTTTGCGCGCAATGCGCATTTGGCGATCTTCGTAACCAAATCGATCGCCAAGAGCGGCGCGATTTCCAGCGTGGTGCCGATGGTCAGCCACGTCGATCACACTGAACATGACGTCGACATCCTTGTCACCGAGATCGGTCTGGCGGACTTGCGTGGCCTGGCGCCGCGAGAACGCGCTCGAGTCATCATCGACAACTGCGTGCACCCGGACTATCGCCAAGCCCTGGATGACTACTTCACAGCCGCTTGTGCACTCGGCGGGCACACGCCGCATATCCTGCGTGACGCCCTGAGCTGGCACATAAACCTGGAAGAAACCGGGCGGATGCTCGCGGTGTAATTGGTACAGATAGCAGCTGACGCAAACACAGTTTCGTCAGCTCGCTGTTGCCAGACTAAATCCTGAATAAAACTGTACTGCTGTACCGGTCTTTTCCTACTGTAATTGCCTACCTTTTCGAGTCAATCAGCCAAAAATGCACCATGTCAGTGCAGATAGGTACAGTTTCCTCAATTTTGACCAGTACACCACCCTTTAACAGTTAACTGGTCCCTCACAATACAGGTGAACTGTATCTAGAGAGACTGGCCAAACGAGAGGATCATTGGCATCAGTTAAACCACTACCTAATCCCGCCATAAGCGGAAGGATGTCAACCATGGAACGTACACTCAGTTCCGAGCTGTTTTTCGAAGACAACGCTGTAAAAACCCAGGCCTCCACGCCTCTTCGCGTTCTCGCCAACCTGATGCTGTGGCAGCGCCGCATCTCCAGCCGCCATCAACTGGCTCGTCTGGATTCGCGTCTGCTGGCTGACGCAGGGATTAGCGAAGCACAACGCTACGAAGAGCTGAGCAAGCCGTTCTGGCGCTAAGTTAGCGTCGCTGGCTCTGACCCACCGGGTCCACCGCCAGCACTCCAAATTGAAAAAACAAAGCCCGTCGTGGGAAACCACGACGGGCTTTGTCGTTTTGGACCCTCGACATGGGTCATACAGAATAGATACCGCTTTATAGGTACAGTTTTACTATTTAAACAACTGAACCAGTACAATTTAAGCGCAGTGTGTCTGTTGCGGAAGAGAGGACGGGATCACCATGAGATCCCGAACTGCCCGCTAAAGGACTGCGCCATGAATCGCTTACTGGATGTTTCCGTTTCCACGCCTCAATCAACGCCTCGCTCCCACTGGGTTCGTAGATTGCTCAGGGGCCTCGCCAACAGCCTGGAAAGGGCACGAACCCGGCGTTTATTGGGCCAACTTGATGACCGGCAACTCTCAGACCTGAACATCAGCCAGGCGGATCGTCTCAACGAATTGGATAAACCGTTCTGGCGTTAGCTTCCTGCTTGAACAGACGGGACTGTGCGAACCGATACTCATAGGCCTAATATCCAGATTGAACGTGGCGAACGCTGCATGATTGGCGTCTGATTCAACAGACACTGCGCCATCTCTCAATCGGTTTTCCCAAAGGAGTTTCACCATGTCCCGTCTTCGTCTGCTCAGCGCTGCAGCCTTGCTTGCCGTGGCCGCCAATTCCCACGCCACCAGCTTTATCGTGACCACCGATGCCGTCGTCGGCGCGCTCAAGGCCACGTCCGATGCGACCTCCGATGTCACTTCTTCCTTTCGCGATGACAAAATCGTGCGCGCCGCCCGTGACGACGCCGCCAGCTTCGTGGCCAGCGAAGGCGCCATTCGTGGCGTGAAACTGGAAAGCGCACTCGACCATATTCGCCACCAGGCACCTCAGCTGAACGCGACTGATGCACAACTGGCGCAAGCCATACTAACGATCTAAGCGACATCACTGACGTGGGACACGCCCGCCGTGTCCCAATGTTTCGGCGCTGGCTCTAGATCGGGCGTTGCGCTAGCCTTGCGACTCGCCTTCAACTATCGAGTCTCATGCGTTTTCTTTCAAATCTGTTGATCTCTCCGCTTTTCGTGGCAGCCTGCTGGGTGGGCTCGGTCCATGCCTATGACGCCTTCAATCTGTCTACACAAGGCATCGTGGCTACCGGCTACGCCACAAGCATGGTGACCTCCGCCCCCTTCGACCGTAAGCTGCTAGTCACGGCACACGATGACGCTGCGGCGTTCATCGCCAGTGACGGCCAACTGCTAGGAGCACAACTGGAGTCTGCCCTGATTTATCTGCGCCGGACCCAGCCAAAACTTCGTGCCAGCGACCTTGAACTGGCGCAGGCAATTCTCGTCCAATAGTTATCCTTGTTCTTGCGGAGTCGTTCCATGCGTAGCCCCCTGATTGTTGCCGCCCTTGGCCTGCTGTTATTGGCCGATGTGACTCAGGCGCACACCCTGGTTGCCACCAGTAACATCCTCATCAACGCCACCCGGCGCACCCTTGATTTTACTTCCGATACCACGACGTCCATTCGTGACTCGAAGATCGTTCGTGAAGCCCACGACGATGCAGCCAGTTTCGTTGCCAGCGATGGCGACATTCGTGGCGCGCACCTGGAAGCGGCCTTCACCACATTGCGCACCCGCGTACCGGAAGCCCGCGACGCCAGTGATCAGGTTCTCGCCGAAGCCATCCTCGCACTGTGAGGTCGCCAGGCGCCTGGCTGTTGGTCGGGGTCATGTTGCTGCTCGGCAACACGGTCCAGGCTGACTTGCAATTACGGCTCAAGACCGACGGCCTCAGCCCCGCTCAACAACAGGCCAGTCAGACGTTGCTCAATGAAGCCATGCAGGCGCTGCCGCCGCGGTTCATCGAGCAGCTCGACCGACGCATCGACGTCGGCTGGACCGATGACATGCCGAGCAACGCTTACGGCCAGGCGTCGCTGATATCCGAGCTCGATCTGAATCGCAACCTGCTTGCCAGCCTCACTGATGGCAGCGCCGCGACCAAAAAGACTTACCGTCCCCATGGCACCGTGCGCCGCGAAATGCTGGCCACGGTGTTGCACGAACTCACCCACATCTATGACCGCTCGCGCCTGTGGCCAGACGCGGAGCGCACGCTGATTCAACGCTGCACCCGGCGCAACAGCAGCTCAGGGCTGATTGGCATTCCCGATCAATGCCGCGGCCAGTCCGACCGACGCTTTACGCTCAGTGACGACCCGCACCTGCTCGACCTCGCCGGCTGGCCACAGTATGTCGGTCGTCGTGGCGAGCGCGAACAGTACAACCGGCAAATTGCCCGCAGCCCGGACATTTACGAGACGAGCAGCCCCAAGGAGTTCGTCGCGGTCAACATGGAATATTTCCTTCTCGACCCGGCCTACGCCTGTCGCCGTCCTGCGTTGTATCGCTACTACAAAGAACATTTCGGCTGGGCGCCCGCGGCTAAAGACACCTGCGGCAAAACCTTCTCCTTTCTCAATGCCGGCAATGATTTCGCCAAAACGCCACTGGGCCAGGTCGATCCGGAACGGGTCTACGCCGTCGACTATCTGCTAGCTGAAGCCAACCAGAACTGGGTCAGCCGCTGGGGTCACAGCATGTTGCGGCTGGTGATCTGCGCACCCGGTCGCCCCCGTGGGCCGGATTGTCGACTGGATCTGGATCAGCATCTGGTGTTGTCCTACCGCGCCTTCGTCGGTGACGTGCAACTGTCGAGCTGGGACGGATTGGTGGGCAAATACCCGTCGCGCCTGTTTGTCCTGCCGCTGGCGCAGGTGATCGACGAATACACCAAGACCGAACTGCGCAGTCTGGCTTCGGTGCCGCTGAACCTGTCGCGTAGCGAGATCGAAGACGTGGTGGAACACGCCGCCGAAATGCACTGGAGTTACGACGGCAACTACTTCTTCCTGTCCAATAACTGTGCTGTAGAGGGCCTGAAGTTACTGCGTAGCAGTACCAACAATACAAAACTGGTCGGGTTGGACAGCATCATGCCCAACGGATTGCTGGAAGTACTCAAGGGCCGCGGACTGGCGGACACCAGCGTGCTGGACGATCCCCGCGAAGCGCTGCGCCTGGGCTACCGATTCGACTCCTTCCGCGATCGTTATCAAGCGATGTTCGAAGTGCTGAAGAAGCACTTACCGATAAAGCAGGAAAAGGTCGAAGACTGGCTCTCATTAAAAGCTGAAGAGCGCCGGCAATGGATCGACCAAGCCGATTTGCGCACCAGCGCAGCCTTGCTGTTATTGGAGCAGGCAGCCTTCCGTCAACAATTGGTGCTGGCCCAGGACGAAGTAAAACAACGTTATCTGGGCGCTCGGGAATTGAAGAACGGCGGCATGGACAAGGCCAACGCGACCTTGCAGCAAATTCTTGCCAACAGCGGCTTCCTCAGCCGTCCGGCGGAGTTGCTCGGCACCGGCGGTTATGGATTACCGCAGCCAAGTGAGTGGCAACGGCTGGAGTCGGAAAGCAGCCTGCGGCAGAAGCAGCTTCAGGCTCTCACAGGCGATCTGGACAAAGAGGTGAGAGCGCTGCTCGAACCGAGCCGTGCAGCCGAGATGGCCGCCAATGAAGCCAACCTGAAGCAGGTTGGCGAGCATCTGAGGAAGTTGCACAAGGCTGCGGGCGGGTTGGAGTTGCCGTAACCAACAGGCTTCGCGGCTAATCCGCGAAGCCTTCAACACCTACCTGCTATTCAAAGCACCCCTTCGAGAATTTCATAAACGATCCCGGTTCCTACGGCGATCAGCTCAATGTCGTCGCGCTGATCAGCACTCGCATTCAGCAACGGGGTGGCACTGAGCATCAACACACCCAGGCTGGCCATCAGACGTTTCGGCATTTTCATTGGGTCTTTCCTCACCGCACATACAGCAAAAAGGGCTTCAGAACGTAGTCCTGAAGCCCTCGGTCTTGCTGTTTAGTCTGTACCGCGAGGCTCTAATTCCTCTGTATCAGGAACTTTACCTTCAGCTGACGCGGGCTTTACGCACGCCTTCGGCCAGCGCCGAGCAAAGGCTCAACACGCCATCAACTGCCTGATCCGGCGTTGACGCATTGGCGATGTGATCGATCAACGCCGAACCCACCACCACGCCATCAGCCAGACGCGCGATGGACGCCGCTTGCTCCGGTGTACGAATACCGAAACCGATGCTGATCGGCAGATCGGTATGGCGACGAAGACGCGCAACGGCTTCTTCAACATGCTCCAGCGTCGCCGCGCCCGCACCGGTCACACCGGCAACAGACACGTAATAGACGAAGCCGGAGCTGCCGTTCAGGACGGTCGGCAGACGTACATCATCAGTCGTCGGGGTGGTCAGACGGATGAAGTCCAGACCGGCAGCCTGGGCCGGATCGCACAGTTCGCCGTTATGCTCCGGCGGCAGATCGACCACGATCAGACCATCAACGCCGGCCTCTTTGGCGTCGGCGATGAAGCGCGGCACGCCATACATGTGAATCGGGTTGAAGTAACCCATCAGCACCAGCGGCGTCTCGGTATTGCCCTCACGGAACTCGCGAACCATTTGCAGGGTTTTCGCCAGGTTCTGTTTGGCGCCGAGGGCGCGGATGTTGGCCAACTGGATTGCCGGGCCATCGGCCATCGGATCGGTGAAGGGCATGCCCAACTCGATCACGTCGGCACCGGCGCCAGGCAGGCCTTTGAGGATCGCCAGAGAGGTGTCATAGCTCGGGTCGCCAGCGGTCACGAAGGTCACCAGGGCGGCACGATTCTGTTCCTTGAGTTCGGCAAAACGCGTTTGCAGGCGGCTCATCAGTGTTTCTCCTGCTTGGACTGCTCTTGTTGAGAGTTTTCCATGTGGTGCATCACGGTTTGCATGTCTTTGTCGCCACGACCGGACAGGTTGACCACCATCAGGTGATCCTTCGGCAGGTTCGGTGCGCGCTTGAACACTTCGGCCAAGGCATGGGCGCTTTCCAGTGCAGGAATAATCCCTTCCAGACGGCAGCATTTGTGGAACGCATCGAGGGCTTCGTCGTCGGTTACCGAGGTGTACTGGACGCGGCCGATGTCATGCAACCAGGCGTGTTCCGGGCCAATGCCTGGATAGTCGAGGCCGGCAGAGATCGAGTGAGCGTCGATGATCTGACCATCGTCGTCCTGCAGCAGGAAGGTACGGTTGCCGTGCAGTACGCCCGGTACACCGCCGTTCAGGCTGGCCGCGTGCTTGCCGGTTTCGATGCCGTAGCCGGCCGCTTCAACGCCGATGATCTCGACGCTTTTGTCGTCGAGGAACGGGTGAAACAGGCCCATGGCGTTGGAGCCGCCACCGATGCACGCCACCAGGCTGTCCGGCAGACGACCTTCCTGGTCCTGCAGTTGCGTACGGGTTTCTTTGCCGATAACGGCCTGGAAGTCGCGAACCATCGCTGGATAAGGGTGCGGACCGGCCACAGTGCCGATCAGGTAGAAGGTGCTGTCGACGTTGGTCACCCAGTCACGCAGGGCTTCGTTCATCGCATCTTTCAGGGTGCCGGTACCGGCCACGACCGGGATTACTTCGGCGCCCAGCAGCTTCATGCGAAATACGTTGGCCTGCTGACGTTCGATGTCAGTGGTGCCCATGTAAATCACGCAATCGAGGCCAAAACGCGCAGCCACGGTGGCGGTCGCCACGCCGTGCATGCCAGCACCGGTCTCGGCGATGATGCGTTTCTTGCCCATGCGCCGCGCCAGCAGGATCTGGCCGATGCAGTTGTTGATCTTGTGCGCGCCGGTGTGGTTCAGCTCTTCGCGCTTGAGGTAAATCTTCGCGCCGCCGCAGAATTCTGTCAGACGTTCGGCAAAGTACAGTGGGCTTGGGCGACCCACGTAGTCGCGCTGGAAGTAGGCCAATTCTTCTTTGAATGCAGGATCATCCTTGGCCAATTCGTATTCACGGGCCAGATCGAGGATCAACGGCATCAGGGTTTCGGCGACGTAACGGCCGCCGAACGCGCCAAACAGGCCGTTGGCGTCGGGGCCGTTGCGCAGATTAGTCTGGGTCATGGGTCGCTCCAGTTGAATGCGTGGGATGATGCTTTTGAAGAGAGAGTGGGCTTCACTCTACCCCTGACGCCTCAGGCTGAAAACCGATAAGATCGCTGCAACCTGTCAGGAAAACTCACAGATCTCATGAGCCATGACCTTCCCCCGCTGAACGCCCTTCGGGCCTTCGAAGCCACTGCACGCCTGAACAGCGTCAGCAAGGCCGCCGAACAGCTGCACGTCACCCATGGTGCGGTCAGCCGGCAACTCAAGGTGCTTGAAGAACACTTGGGCGTGAGCCTGTTCATCAAGGATGGTCGCGGCCTTAAACTCACAGATGCCGGCATTCGTTTGCGCGATGCCAGCGGCGAGGCGTTCGAGCGTTTACGGACTGTGTGTGCAGAGCTGACCCAAAGCACCGCCGATGCACCGTTCGTACTGGGTTGCTCGGGTAGCTTGTTGGCACGCTGGTTTATTCCCAGGTTGGGACGATTGAATACCGACCTGCCGGACCTGCGCCTGCACCTGTCGGCTGGCGAGGGTGATCTCGATCCACGTCGCCCGGGGCTGGACGCTTTGCTGGTGTTTGCCGAGCCACCGTGGCCAGCGGACATGCAGGTCTATGAGTTGGCGAGCGAACGGATCGGCCCGGTCATGAGCCCGCGATTCGCGGGCTACGAACGACTGCAAAATGCACCGCCCGCAGCGCTGCTGAGCGAGCCAGTGCTGCACACCACTTCACGCCCTCAGGCCTGGCCAAGCTGGGCGCAGCAAAGTGACCTCGACGCCAAAGCATTGATGTACGGACAGGGTTTCGAGCATTTGTATTATTTGCTGGAGGCAGCAGTGGCCGGCCTGGGTGTGGCGATTGCGCCCGAGCCGCTGGTGGCCGAGGACTTGAAGGCCGGGCGCCTGGTTGCCCCATGGGGCTTCAGTGAAACCCCGGCGCAACTGGCGTTGTGGCTACCCAAGCGCGCCGCGGACGGGCGCGCTCGGCAACTGGCGCAGTGGCTCAAAAACGAGCTGCGCCAGACAGATTAGTCACCACGTTTGAACAGCAGATAAGCCGCGAGCAGACCCAATGCACCGACAGCCACACCCGCTGTCGTCCAAGGGTGTTCCTGGGCGTAGTCGCGCGTGGCAATCCCGGTTTCACGGGTTTTGACTTTGACGTCTTCGTACGCATCGCTGAGCAGATGGCGCGAATGCTTCAGCGCGTTCTCGGCGTTGCTTTTCAAGGCTTTAAGGGTTTTACGCGACTCGTCCGAGGCGTCGTCCTTCAGGTTTTCCAAAGACTTCAGCAGACTCTCGATCTCGGCTTCCATGCTTTGCAATGAGGCTTTACGTAAAGAGGTGTTGGCCATGGTGGCTCTCCTGCATTGATTGAGTTGCGTGTGTTGGTTGGGACTTCAGGGGTTCGAGAAAGTGCAGTAAATCTGAACTTCCACTTCGGATTGACCGACAGAAGTAATACGAAAAATCACTGCTAGTCTGTATTTCACACCCTGAGGAGAACGCCATGACTGACCATCACACCTACAAGAAAGTCGAACTCGTCGGCTCGTCCACCAGCAGCATTGAAGACGCCATCAACAACGCACTGGCCGAGGCCAGCAAAAGCCTCAAATATATGGAATGGTTTGAAGTGACCGAAACCCGCGGGCACATCAAGGACGGTAAGGCAGCGCACTTTCAGGTGACGCTCAAAGTCGGGTTCCGGATTGCCAGTAGCTGAGTTTGAGCTAGTCTTCTGAGCCTGCGCGCTGGCCGAGCGCCATAGGGAATGGCAAAGCGCTACATATTTACATCCGGCTGATTGCTGGGTGCCCCTATTGACCCGACCAGGGAATGCGACCGATGAAGAATTTTATTTTGGCGGTAGGATTGTTGAGTCTTGCGGGAACAGCCCTGGCTCAGGGCAAGTCGTGTGAAGAGCTAAAAGCCGAAATCGCCGCGAAACTGGATGCCAAGGGCATTGCTGGTTATACACTTGAAATCGTTGATAAAGGCACCGCTGCTGGCGGGAAAGTCGTCGGCACTTGTGAAAAAGGCTCCAAGGTAATCGTCTATACGAAGTAGGCTGATTACTGCGCATATGAAAAAGCCGACGCAATGACGTCGGCTTTTTTGCGCTCGCTACTTGAGCGTCAGCCCTTCATGACCTGGGCCAGCAGCTCATAAGAGTGCACGCGATCGGCATGTTCATACAGGTCGCAGGTAAAAATCAGCTCGTCCGCCTGGGTCTGCTCGATCAGCACTTCCAGTTTGGCGCGGATTTTCTGCGGACTGCCAACCATCGCCAGACCAAGGAAATCGCCGACCGCCTCTTTCTCATGAGGCAGCCACAGGCCGTCCATGGTTTTTACCGGAGGACGTTGCACCAGGCTCTGGCCACGCATCAACGCAAGGATGCGCTGATAGACCGAGGTCGCCAGATAATCGGCCTGCTCGTCGGTGTCTGCAGCCACCAACGGCACACCGAGCATCACGTAAGGCTTATCCAATATTGCTGAAGGCTTGAAGTGGTTGCGATAGACGCGAATGGCCTCATGCATGAAGCGCGGTGCGAAATGTGAGGCGAAGGCGTAGGGCAAACCGCGTTCACCCGCCAGTTGTGCGCTGAACAAACTGGAGCCCAGCAGCCAGACGGGGACATTGGTGCCGGTGCCTGGCATTGCGATGATCCGCTGGTCCGGAGTACGTGGGCCGAGGTAACGCATCAGTTCGGCAACATCTTCCGGGAAATCGTCGGCGCTGCCAGAGCGTTCACGACGCAAAGCGCGGGCGGTCATCTGGTCGGAACCGGGTGCACGGCCCAGGCCCAGGTCGATCCGGCCCGGGTACAGACTTTCGAGCGTGCCGAACTGCTCGGCGATCACCAGCGGCGCGTGGTTTGGCAGCATCACACCGCCCGAGCCAACACGAATGGTCGAGGTGCCGCCCGCCAGGTAGCCAAGCAGTACCGAAGTCGCCGAACTGGCAATGCCGTCCATGTTGTGGTGTTCGGCAACCCAGAAACGGTTGTAGCCGAATTTTTCGACGTGCTGCGCCAGGTCCAGGGAATTGCGCAGCGACTGGGCCGCGCTGCCGTTCTCCCGCACGGGCACCAGATCGAGGGTCGAGAACTTGATATCGGACAGTCGTTTCATAAGCCTGCTTCTCCAATTGAGGGCGCAGGTTTTTTCTTACAAACGAAAACCTGCCGAATCTATAAGCGTGATTCATGCAATGAGGGCATATACCCGAGTTTCAATGGCAGAGCCAAAATTCCTACGAAATAAGAGGACCGATCAGATCAGGTGAACTTTGCATCACGGTCTATCCTCAGAACCCTAGCAACCGAAAACCACAAAGGCGCGACGCTTCGTGCCGGATCTTGAGGAGGCAGACATGGCTATTACGAAGAAAGCATCGGCTCACTGGGAAGGTGACCTGAAAACCGGTATCGGCTCGATTTCCACGGAAACCGGTGTCCTCAGAGAAGCACCCTACGGCTTCAAGGCGCGTTTCGAAGGCGGCAAGGGCACCAATCCGGAAGAGCTGATAGGAGCAGCGCACGCGGGCTGCTTCTCCATGGCGTTTTCGATGATTCTCGGCGATGCCGGTCTCAAGGCTGACAGCATCGATACCAATGCCGAAGTCACCCTGGACCAGGTGGACGGCGGATTCGCGATCACGGCAGTGAAATTGATCCTCAAAGCGAAGATTCCTGGGGCGACTCAGGCTCAATTTGAGGAATTGAGCAATAAAGCCAAAGAAGGCTGCCCGGTATCCAAAGTGCTGAATGCGAAAATCAGTCTGGATGCGACGCTGGTCAGCTAAATTCCCGTTGACGCGAAAAGATCGCAGCCTTCGGCAGCGCCTACATGGGATTGCAATACACCTGTAGGAGCTGCCGAAGGCTGCGATCTTTTTTGTACGGAAACAAAACCTGGTTAGCGAGATTGTGGTCGAATAAATGACAGCAGCTAAAACGCATCATCGTGCGCGCTGCCTCAAAGGAGCTTCAACCATGAAACGTTTTGCCTTGGCAATTATCTGTTGCGCGCTGGCCACATCGGCCCTGGCGGCACCGAAATCCTGTGAAGAACTCAAGGCCGAGATTGAAGCCAAGATCCAGGCCAATAACGTCTCGTCCTACACGCTGGAAATCGTCACCAACGACGAAGTACACGATCAGAATATGGTCGTTGGCTCGTGCGAAGGCGGCACGAAGAAAATCATCTACCAGAAGAACGACCGCTGATTCACCTCACATGAGGCAATAGGACTCTCGATCTTCAGCGACAATCTCCCGCTTGGCGTTGTACAACCGGGCGCCGGGAGTAAACGCTATCGACTGGCCTACCAGCACATAACGTTGGCCGGCTTCGAAATGATCGTAGTTGATGGTCAGGTAGCACAAGCGTTCCGAGGGACCGTTCATCATGCTCAGGCCCCCACCACCGGGCACTTCAAAGTCGAATCGAACGATCAGCTCATGGCTACCGGGGGTGACCTGGAAAAAACGCCCGTCACGCAATCGCTGATTGTCCAGTCGTTCGGCCATCAGCAATTTATCGTTGGGGAATGGCGTAGAAAACTCGACCCACGCCATCTGCGGATTAACCGCTGGCAACGGACTCTGACAGCCAGCAACGATGCTTGCAGCAAGTAACAGCGTTAACCTGCGCATGATGATCTTTCTCAAGGACTAGTCCTTTAGAATAACGCCGATCAGATGCGTTGGCAGCCTGCCGGTACACCCTGGCCAATCACTTTTCGCTGCTGATCATAGAGCTTTGCCCACGGCCGAAAACCGATATTTCCTGCTTTCAGCTGATACCGCTCGCCGGCATTGAAGTCGTTGAATTTCACGTTTAGCTGACAGTCTCGCCACAGTGGTTCGGCGTCGGGTCCGATGTTGCTTGGCGCGACCGGGAATTGGTAACGAACCGTCAGTTCATGGCTACCCGGCTGAACCTCGAAATAGCGCTTGTCGGTGGCGGCCTCGTCATCGACTTCCAGCGCTTGCAGCGCGGTGTCTTCCTGCTTCGACTCCAGATCGATCCACGCTTGAGCCGGATCATGGCGGGGTAATCCGAATCCAGCACAACCTGCCAGCATCAACAGGCTTCCTGTCAGCATCAACATGCGCATAGCGGAGCTCCAGTCAGGCGGGATAGTCTTGCGGGCAGACTCTCCAGGGATGATTCATTTTGATCAGGCCGCTTCCAAGCCTTGGGTTACTTGATCGCGTTTTACGCATTTTGTTTCCGGGTGTGTTGTTTTTGTTTCTCAACGGTTGCGCCGGCGTCAGCTATTACGGCCAATTGGCCAGTGGTCAGCTGCAATTGCTGCGGGCGCGGGAGCCGGTTTCCAGAGTGATTGCCGATCCGGGTCGCGATCCGCTATTGCGTGCGCACCTGACTCAATCGCAAAAGGCCCGCACCTTCGCCAGCCAACAGCTGCAGCTGCCGGATAACCAGAGTTACCGTTTGTACGCCGACATTGGCCGGCCGTTCGTAGTCTGGAACGTGTTTGCCACGCCGGAATTTTCCCTGACACCGCAGAACCATTGCTTTCCGATCGCCGGCTGCGTCGCCTATCGCGGTTACTACAGTCAGAGCGCGGCCCGCGGTGAAGCGGCGTTGCTACGATTGCAAGGTATGGACGTGTCGATCGGCGGCGTCGAGGCTTATTCGACGCTCGGCTGGTTCAACGATCCGATTATCAGTTCGATGATGGCCTGGGGTGACGAACGAGTGGCCACGCTGATCTTCCATGAGCTGGCGCATCAACGTTTTTATGTGAAGGACGACACCGAGTTCAATGAGTCTTTCGCCACCTTCGTCGAACAGGAAGGCACCCGCCAATGGCGTGCATTCCGCGGCCTGGCGTCGGACAGCGGCGCGCAGGTGCAGCAACGGGACCAGTTCATTCAATTGGTTCTGGATACCCGCACGCGACTTGAACGGCTGTACACCCTGCCCCTGCCCGCCGACCAGATGCGCCAGCGCAAAGCCGACGAGTTCGAACGATTGCGGGGTGAATACCGGCAGCTGCGCGACAGCCAATGGGCTGGGGACAAACGCTATGACGCGTGGATCAATGCGCCGATGAACAATGCCCGGCTGTTGCCATTTGGGCTGTACGACCAATGGGTGCCGGCGTTTGCGGCGTTGTTCAGGCAGGTAGGTGGGGATTGGGTGAAGTTTTATGCGGCAGTCGAGCAGCTTGGCGCGTTGTCGGTTGCAGAACGAAAAGCCACGCTGAGGAAGCTGACAGACAAATAATGTTGTGGCGAGGGAGCTTGCTCCCGTTCGGCGGCGACGCCATGTGGTACCTGCCGATTTTGGGGCCGCTCCGCGACCCAGCGGGAGCAAGCTCCCTCGCCACAATTTAGTATCAGCCCCGCAAAAACGCCTGATGCATCTCTTCCAGCGTTTCGAAGTGCCAGGTCGGGGCTTCAGCGCTCAACTCTTCCCGGCTTCCGAAACCATAACCAACAGCCGCTGCATCCAGCCCATTGCTGCGCGCACCGATCAAATCGTGTTTACGATCGCCGATCATCAGGGTGTTGGCCGGGTCCAGGCCTTCTTCGGCCATCAAGTGGGCGATCAGCTCGACTTTGTTGGTCCGGGTTCCATCCAGTTCGCTGCCATAGATCACTTTGAAGTGCTTGGCGAAGTCGAAGTGCCGGGCAATTTCCCGGGCGAAAATCCACGGTTTGGACGTTGCGATGTACAGCTGTCGCCCTTGCCCTCCGAGGGTTTCCAGCAATGGTGTGACGCCGTCGAACACGCGGTTCTCGTACAGGCCGGTGACCTTGAAGCGTTCGCGATAGAAGTTCACCGCTTCCCACGCCTTGGGCTCGTCGAAGTCGTAGAACTGCATGAACGCCTGCAATAACGGCGGGCCGATGAAGTGTTCAAGTTTGGTCAGGTCGGGCTCATCGATGCCCAGTTTGCTCAAGGCGAACTGGATCGAACGGGTGATGCCCTCGCGTGGATCGGTCAGGGTGCCATCGAGGTCGAACAATACGGTTTGGTAATGCATGTTGAATCCTGAATAAGGGCGCAGGGTCAGAGCGGGTCGTAGCCTTCGGCCAGATGCAAATTCTTGAGCTTCACGTAGTTCGCCGCGCTGTAGGTGAAAAAGGCTTTTTCTTTATCAGTCAGTGGCCGGACCTGTTTCACCGGGCTGCCCACATAAAGGAAGCCGCTTTCAAGGCGTTTGCCCGGCGGTACCAGGCTGCCAGCACCGATAATGACGTCGTCCTCGACCACCGCACCGTCCATGACGATGCTGCCCATGCCGATCAGAATCCGACTGCCCACGGTGCAGCCGTGGAGCATGACTTTATGCGCGATGGTCACATCGTCGCCAATCAGCAACGGAAAGCCATCGGGATTGAACGGCCCGGCGTGGGTGATGTGCAGCACACAGCCGTCCTGCACGCTGGTGCGCGCGCCGATACGGATGCGGTGCATGTCGCCACGAATCACCGTCAGCGGCCACACCGAGCTGTCTTCGCCGATTTCAACGTCGCCGATCACCACCGCCGAACCGTCGACAAAGGCGCCTTTGCCCAGTAGCGGCGTGTGGTTCTGATACTTGCGAAGGGTCACGATAGGCTCTCTCTCTTTTGCTGATAGCTGCGGTGAGCGTCGATTGTAATTAAGATGGCGCAATGTTTCTTCCAGCCAAGGTGCCAAACGTGAGTGTGAACAACCCTCTTTTGCAGTCCTACGACCTGCCGCCGTTCTCGGCGATCCGGGCCGAACACGTGCAACCGGCCATCGAACAGATCCTGGCTGACAACCGCGCCGCCATTATCGAGATCCTCAAAACCCAGGGCAAACAACCAACCTGGGCCGGCCTGGTGCTGGCAATGGACGAGCTGAATGATCGACTGGGCGCCGCCTGGAGCCCGGTCAGCCACCTGAATGCCGTGTGCAACAGCGCCGAATTGCGCGAAGCCTACGAGTCCTGCCTGCCGGCCTTGAGCGCCTACTCCACCGAATTGGGCCAGAACCGCGAGTTGTTCGAGGCGTTCGAAGCGCTGGCCAACAGCCCCGAAGCTGCCGGTTTCGAGGTGGCGCAGAAAACTATCCTGGAACACTCCCTGCGTGACTTCCGCCTGTCGGGTATCGACCTGCCGGAAGCCGAACAAAAGCGTTACGCCGAAGTGCAGAGCAAATTGTCGGAGCTGGGCAGCCGCTTCTCCAACCAATTGCTCGACGCCACTCAGGCCTGGACCAAACACGTCACTGACGAAGCTACCCTCGCCGGCCTGACCGATTCGGCCAAGGCGCAAATGGCCGCGGCTGCACAGGCCAAAGGCCTGGAAGGCTTCCTGATCACCCTGGAATTCCCGAGCTACTACGCGGTGATGACCTACGCCCACGACCGCTCCCTGCGCGAAGAAGTCTACGCCGCCTACTGCACCCGTGCGTCGGACCAAGGCCCGAATGCCGGTCAGAACGATAACGGCCCGGTCATGGAAGAAATCCTCGACCTGCGTCAGGAGCTTGCAAAACTCTTGGGTTTCGCCAGCTTCTCGGAGCTGAGCCTGGCCACCAAAATGGCCGAATCCAGCGATCAGGTGCTGAGTTTCCTGCGCGATCTGGCCAAGCGCAGCAAACCATTCGCCGCCCTGGATCTGGAACAGCTCAAGGCGTACGCCGCCGAACAAGGCTGCCCGGACCTGCAAAGCTGGGACAGCGGTTTCTACGGTGAAAAGCTTCGCGAGCAGCGCTACAGCGTCGCCCAGGAAACCCTTCGCGCTTACTTCCCGATCGACAAAGTGCTGGGCGGTCTGTTTGCTATCGTCCAGCGTCTGTACGGCATCGAAATCGCCGAACTGAAAGGCTTCGACACCTGGCACCCGGATGTTCGCCTGTTCGAAATCAAGGAAAACGGCCAGCACGTCGGCCGCTTCTTCTTCGACCTCTACGCCCGCGCCAACAAGCGTGGCGGTGCCTGGATGGACGGCGCCCGCGACCGTCGCCGCACGATCAGCGGCGTATTGCAAAGTCCGGTGGCGAACCTGGTGTGCAACTTCACCCCGGCCGACAGCGGCAAACCAGCGCTGCTGACCCACGACGAAGTGACCACCTTGTTCCACGAATTCGGTCACGGCCTGCATCACCTGTTGACCCGCGTTGAACACGCCGGCGTATCCGGCATCAACGGCGTGGCCTGGGATGCGGTCGAGCTGCCAAGCCAGTTCATGGAGAACTGGTGCTGGGAGCCGGAAGGTCTGGCGCTGATCTCCGGTCACTACGAAACCGGCGAACCGCTGCCTCAGGACCTGCTGGAGAAAATGCTCGCCGCGAAGAACTTCCAGTCCGGTCTGATGATGGTCCGCCAGCTGGAGTTCTCGCTGTTCGACTTCGACCTGCACGCCACCCACGGTGACGGCCGTAGCGTGGCGCAGGTACTTGAAGGTGTGCGCGACGAGGTGTCGGTGATGCGTCCACCGGCCTACAACCGTTTCCCGAACAGCTTCGCCCACATCTTCGCCGGCGGTTACGCGGCGGGTTACTACAGCTACAAATGGGCGGAAGTGCTGTCGGCGGATGCCTTCTCGAAATTCGAAGAAGAAGGCGTACTCAACGCCGAGACCGGCCGCGCCTTCCGCGAAGCGATCCTGGCGCGCGGTGGCTCCCAGGAACCGATGGTGCTGTTCGTCGACTTCCGCGGACGCCCGCCGTCGATTGACGCACTCTTGCGCCACAGCGGCCTGAGTGAGGTCGCGGCAGCATGAGCGAGGGGCCTGTGAAGACGAAAAAACGCTTTATCGCCGGGGCAGTCTGCCCGGCCTGCAGCGAGCCGGACAAGTTGATGATGTGGAACGAAGACGAAGTCCCGCACCGCGAGTGCGTGGCCTGCGGTTATTCCGATACGTTGAATGAACAAGGCCTGTCCGTGCCCAAGGAATTGGGCACGCGGGTCAACACCTCGGCGCTGAAGGTGCCGGACGCCAAGGTCCAGGCCGTGCAGTTTTTCCCGAACCCGAAGCTGAAGAAAAAGCCTGACGAGCAACACTGAGCCAACACCACCTTCCACTCCTGAATGGATTGGAAGGTGGTATCTATCTACCACCTTTCCCCTGCGCTTCCTTTATAGGCTGACCACATTCAGCCTTTACTCAAGGAAGACGCCATGCCCGACACCAATCCGCTTTTACAGGCCCAGAGGCCGTTGCCCGCTGACGCAACGGTTTACTCGATGTGGGCCGATTTGAACCAGCTCTTCATCGAACAACTGGCGAACGGACTCGTGCTGCAATCGCCGTTGGCCAGCGCGGTGCGGAGCTTGTCGACATCGGCCTGCATCATGTAACGGATGCCGTCCTTGAAATGAGTGCTGTCACCAAAGCCGCCCTGGGTCATTTCGTTCAGGGCGTCTTCCTTGCTCCAGCCCTGCACCACGACCCGGTACATGGCCGCCATCAGGCCCGTGCGGTCCGAACCATGTTTGCAGTGCATCAGCACCGGTCCCTTGGCTTCGGCAGTCTGGATCGTACGAAGGGCTTTGAGTACATCCGCGTCATCCACATGGTTGGTGCGATATGGCAGCTGTACTTGTGCGATACCTGGCGTCGCCAACCAGCTTGAATCCGACTCGGGCAGGAACGTGATAACCGTCCCGACCTTGAGTTTTTCCAGTAACGGCACGGCGCCTCTGTCGGGCAATGCGCTGCGATAGAGCGTCGGGGACATTTTGAAGAGGTTGTATTGCACCTCGACCGATTGAGCCCACTCCGCAGGTCGGGGCAACGCACTGTCGTCGGCAAGGGCCAGCGTCAGGTTCAAAAGTGCGGCCAGCGACAGGCAGATCGCTGGGATGCAACGCGATAGAGACATGCTCGGGGTGACCGTTCAGGAAGAATCGGGAAGATGACGCCCAGCTTCAACCCCGAGCAGTCAAAGGCCTGTGACCCCTCTGTCAAAGAATCGTGAATCAGCCGATCGCTTTCGTCGCAAAACCGAGGTTTTTTAGCTGAATCGGTTCATCTTTATGCTTAGCCTGCTACCATTTGTTTCTCCATATTACCGATGCGCCCTATTGCTCCCCGCTTGGTGGCGATCTGCATCGGTGCCAAAACGAAAAGTCGTCCTGCGAGACGGCTGAAAAACCGCTATGCCTGATGAGGTGCCACCCTATGTCCGATCAAGATCGAGACAACCCGCGGCGTGAGTTTTTGCGCAAATCCCTGACCTTGATCCCGGTGGTCACCGTTGCCAGCACCGGTCTGGGCAGCACGGTCCTGATGGCCGCGCCCGAAGCAGCCCCGGCCAGTTCCGGCAAAGCGCCGGTCAGCACCAGCACCTATGAACCCAGCTACTTCACCGCCGAAGAATGGACGTTTATCCAGGCGGCTGTCGCCCAGCTGATTCCGAGCGATGCCCAAGGGCCAGGCGCCCTGGAAGCCGGTGTGCCCGAATACATCGACCGCCAGATGAACACACCTTACGCAGCCGGCGCACTGTGGTTCATGCAGGGACCATTCAACGCAGACGCTGCTCCGGAAATGGGCTGGCAGAGCAAACTGGTGCCCAAAGAGATTTATCGCCTGGGCATCGCCGCGACGGATGCTTGGTCGAAAGCATTCAACGGTAAAGTATTTGCCGAGCAAGACAGCGCTACCCGAGACGATTTGCTCAAGCAACTCGAGGTCGGAAAACCTCAGTTCGACAGTGTTCCAGCGAAGATTTTCTTCAACCTGCTGCTGCAAAACACCAAAGAAGGGTTCTTCTGCGACCCGATTCACGGCGGCAATAAAGGCATGGTCGGCTGGACCATGATCGGCTTCCCCGGCGCCCGCGCCGATTTCATGGATTGGGTGGAACGCAACGAGCAATACCCCTTCCCGGCAGTTTCGATTCGCGGCGAGAGGGCGTAAGCATGGCAACGGTAATGAAGAAGGTCGACGCAGTGATCGTCGGTTTTGGCTGGACGGGCGCGATCATGGCCAAGGAGCTGACAGAAGCAGGCCTGAATGTGCTGGCGCTGGAGCGCGGGCCGATGCAGGACACTTACCCCGACGGCAACTATCCGCAGGTGATCGACGAACTCACCTACAGCGTGCGGAAAAAACTCTTCCAGGACATTTCCAAAGAGACCGTGACCATTCGCCATAGCGTGAATGACATCGCGCTGCCGAACCGCCAACTGGGCGCCTTCCTGCCCGGCAATGGTGTCGGCGGCGCCGGTTTGCACTGGTCCGGCGTGCACTTTCGGGTCGACCCGATCGAGTTGCGCATGCGCAGCCATTACGAAGAACGCTACGGCAAAAGCTTCATCCCCAAGGACATGACCATCCAGGACTTCGGCGTCAGCTATGAAGAGTTGGAACCGTTTTTCGATTACGCCGAGAAGGTTTTCGGCACGTCGGGTCAAGCCTGGACGGTGAAGGGTCAGTTGGTCGGCGAAGGCAAGGGCGGCAACCCGTATGCGCCGGATCGTTCGAATCATTTCCCGCTGGAATCGCAGAAGAACACTGTCTCCGCACAGCTGTTTCAGAAAGCGGCGACCGCTGTGGGTTACAAACCCTACAACCTGCCCTCAGCCAATACGTCAGGCCCCTACACCAACCCCTACGGCGCTCAGATGGGCCCGTGCAACTTCTGCGGTTTTTGCAGCGGCTATGTCTGCTACATGTATTCCAAGGCATCACCGAACGTAAACATTCTGCCGGCGCTCAAACCGCTGCCCAATTTCGAGCTGCGGCCCAACTCCCACGTACTGCGGGTCAATCTCGACAGCACCAAGAGCAAGGCGACAGGCGTGACCTACATCGACGGTCAGGGCCGGGAGATCGAACAGCCGGCAGATCTGGTGATCCTCGGTGCCTTCCAGTTCCACAATGTGCGGCTGATGTTGCTTTCGGGTATCGGCAAGCCGTATGACCCGATCAGCGGCGAAGGCGTAGTCGGCAAGAACTTCGCCTACCAGAATATGGCCACCATCAAGGCCTACTTCGACAAAGACACCCACACCAATAACTTTATTGGTGCCGGCGGTAACGGCGTGGCGGTGGACGACTTCAACGCCGACAACTTCGATCACGGGCCCCATGGCTTCGTCGGCGGCTCGCCGATGTGGGTCAACCAGGCCGGCAGCCGACCGATCGCAGGCACATCCAACCCGCCGGGCACCCCGACCTGGGGCAGTGCCTGGAAACGTGCCACCGCCGATTACTATACCCATCAAGTGTCGATGGATGCCCACGGCGCGCATCAGTCCTACCGCGGCAACTACCTCGATCTGGACCCGGTGTACCGCGATGCCTACGGCTTGCCGCTGTTGCGGATGACCTTCGACTGGCAGGAAAACGACATCAAGATGAACCGCTTCATGGTCGAGAAAATGGGCAAGATCGCCGAAGCGATGAGCCCCAAGGCCATCGCCATACTGGGCAAGAAGGTTGGCGATCACTTCAACACCGCGTCTTACCAGACCACCCACCTCAACGGTGGCGCGATCATGGGCACCCATCCGAAAACCAGCGCCGTGAACCGTTACTTGCAGAGCTGGGACGTACATAACGTTTTCGTCCCCGGAGCGTCAGCTTTCCCACAAGGTCTGGGCTACAACCCTACCGGCCTGGTGGCAGCTTTGACCTACTGGTCGGCCCGGGCGATCCGCGAGCAGTACCTGAAAAACCCCGGCCCGCTGGTTCAGGCTTAAGGAACGATGACCATGAAAGCACTTGTTATCGCGACCCTGGCGCTGCTCGGTTGTGGCTCGATCAACGCCGCAGAAATCGATCAAAACCTGATCAAACAAGGCGAGTACCTCGCCCGCGCGGGTGACTGCGTGGCGTGCCATACCGCCAAGGACGGCAAGCCGTTCGCCGGCGGCCTGCCGATGGAAACGCCGATCGGGACGATCTACTCCACCAATATCACCCCGGATAAAACCGGCCTGGGCGACTACAGCTTCGAGGACTTCGACAAAGCCGTGCGCCATGGCGTCGCCAAAAACGGCAGTACGTTGTACCCGGCGATGCCCTATCCGTCCTACGCCAGCGTCAACGAAATCGACATGAAGGCCTTGTACGCCTACTTCATGCACGGCGTGGCGCCTGTCGCTCAGGAGAACCAGGCCAGCGACATTCCCTGGCCTTTGAGCATGCGCTGGCCGCTTGCGGGCTGGCGCTGGATGTTTGCCCCGGCCGTGGCGGACTACAAAGCGGCACCCGACGAAGATGCCGTGGTCAGTCGTGGGGCTTATCTGGTGGAAGGCCTCGGACATTGCGGCGCGTGCCATACGCCGCGTGCCCTGACCATGCAGGAAAAAGCCCTGAGTGCCGGTGAAGGCAGCACATTTCTGTCAGGCAGTGCGCCGCTTGAAGGCTGGATCGCGAAAAGTCTGCGCGGCGATCACAAAGACGGCCTCGGCAGCTGGAGCGAAGAACAACTGGTGCAGTTCCTCAAGACCGGTCGCAGCGATCGTAGCGCGGTGTTTGGAGGCATGAGCGATGTGGTGACGCACAGCATGCAGTACATGACCGACAACGATCTGACCGCGATTGCCCGTTACCTCAAGTCATTGCCGGCGAATGATGCCGACGACCAGCCGCACCAGTACGACAAACAGATCGCACAGGCGCTGTGGAACGGGGACGACAGCGCGCCCGGCGCTTCGGTGTACATCGACAACTGCGCGGCCTGTCACCGGACCGATGGCCATGGCTACACCAAAGTGTTCCCGGCGCTGGCGGGCAACCCGGTGTTGCAGTCGGAAGATCCGACGTCGCTGATCCACATCGTGCTCAAGGGCGGTACGCTGCCGGCGACCCACATGGCGCCTTCGACCTTCACGATGCCCGGGTTCGCCTGGCGTTTGTCGGATCAGGAAGTGGCGGATGTGGTGAGTTTCATCCGCGGCAGCTGGGGCAACGGCGGCTCGCTGGTCAAGGCGAGCGAAGTGGCGAACCTGCGCACGAATGAATTGAAGACCACGTTGAGCGACGACCTGGGGCAAGTTACCCAGAAGAACTGACTGCCCAGCGGCACTAGCCAGATGAATAACGCCTCTATACTGTATATAAAAACAGTACAGAGGCGTTTTCATGTCCACCCCTCTTCCCCCACGCGGACGCGGCACCGCCACCAACCCGCACAACCGTTTCGCGCCGAATCGCTCGGTGGCCGAGGATGACGGCTGGTATCAAGAAGCGCCGATCACCCAAGGCACCGAGGTGCGCATCGAAACGGCGAAAACCATCATCACTCGCAACAACTCGCCGGACTTGCCCTTCGATCGTTCGATCAATCCCTATCGCGGCTGCGAGCATGGCTGCATCTATTGCTATGCGCGGCCCAGCCACGCTTATTGGGACATGTCGCCAGGGCTGGATTTCGAAACCAAGCTGATCGCCAAGACCAATGCTGCCGATGTGCTGGAAGAACAACTGTCCAAGCGCGGCTATCAATGCGCGCCGATCAATCTGGGCTCCAATACGGACCCTTATCAACCGATCGAACGCGAACACAAAATCACCCGCAAAACCCTCGAAGTGCTGCTGCGCTATCGCCATCCCGTGACCATCATTACCAAGGGCTCGCTGATTCTTCGGGATCTGGACCTGCTGGTCGAACTCGCCGAGCAAAGGCTGGTGGCGGTGATGATCAGCCTCACCACCCTGGACGACGAGCTCAAACGCATCCTCGAACCGCGCGCCGCTGCACCCAAGGCTCGGTTGCGGGCGATCCGCGTGATGCGTGAAGCGGGAATTCCGGTGGGCGTGCTGTGCTCGCCGATGATTCCGATGATCAACGACAGTGAACTCGAAAGCCTGCTCACCGAAGCTCATGCCGCGGGGGCGCAAAGTGCGGCCTACATGATGCTGCGCTTGCCATTGGAAGTCGCGCCGCTGTTCGAAGAATGGCTGGCGGCCCACTATCCTCAGCGTGCCGCTCATGTGTTGAGCCTGATTCGTCAGAGCCGTGGTGGCGAGCTCTACGACAGTCGCTTCGGTGCCAGGATGCGTGGCGAAGGGCCGTTTGCCGATCTGCTGGCGCAACGCTTTGCCAAAACCATCAAACGCCTGGGGCTCAATCGTCGGGAAGGTTTCAATCTGGACTGCGAAGCCTTCTGTCCGCCGGGTCGCCAGATGTCGTTGATTTGAGGACAATTGGCCTATGGTTGAGTAGAGTGAAATGCACTTTGCCACTACGCCGGTCACGTTTTTTGTGACCTGGAACACACGTTCTAGAGCGTTTTATTCAGTTTGAGTTAAGTTTCGGCCGCTACCTTGTTCATCGAGTGACTGACGGGTCGAGATTCTCGGCCTGGATGTTTTTTAAACAGCCACTGGCTTCACACCGGACAAAACGGGAAAATTCCCTGACTCCGCCAAAGAGGATGAATCATGAGTGACAAGGATAAACAGCCGTTGGCTGCGTCGGCTTCCGCCCAACCGGAGGTGGAAACCGCCGATGCAGCGCTGCAGCATATCGTTGACGGCTTTTTGCATTTTCATCACGAGGTTTTTCCACAGCAGGAAGAACTCTTCAAAAAACTCGCCACGGCCCAGAGCCCCAGAGCGATGTTCATCGCCTGCGCCGATTCGCGCATCGTTCCTGAGCTGATCACCCAAAGCGCCCCCGGCGATCTGTTCGTCACCCGTAACGTCGGCAACGTTGTGCCGCCTTATGGGCAAATGAACGGCGGTGTTTCCACGGCGATCGAATACGCCGTTTTAGCCCTCGGCGTGCAACACATCATCATCTGCGGGCACTCCGACTGTGGCGCGATGCGCGCAGTGCTCAACCCGCAAAGCCTGGAAAAAATGCCGACGGTCAAAGCCTGGTTGCGTCATGCCGAAGTGGCAAAAACCATGGTTCAGGAAAACTGCCATTGCGCTGACGAAAACGAAAGCATGCACGTCCTCACCGAGGAGAATGTGATCGCACAGCTGCAACATTTGCGCACGCACCCGTCGGTAGCCTCGCGCATGGCCAATGGTCAGCTGTTTATCCATGGCTGGATCTACAACATCGAAACCAGCGAAATAAGAGCTTACGACGCGGACAAGGGTTGTTTCCTGCCGCTCGATGGCAGCCATCCGATTCCGGTGGCGACGCCCAAAGCGCGCTTCTAAATCTTCCTAAATTACTGTGTGGTTTAGCCGAGGCTGCTGATCAAGCAGCCCGGCTTCGCCACGCCTGAAGAAAACTTCGGGAGAGTCACCATGCGTGCTGCTCAACTTAAAGCTGTTCTGCCACGGGAGCTGCTGGCGTCCGTGGTTGTGTTTCTCGTCGCCCTGCCCTTGTGCATGGGCATCGCCATCGCCTCGGGGCTGCCGCCGTCCAAAGGCTTGATCACCGGGATCATCGGTGGCCTGGTGGTGGGCTGGCTTGCCGGTTCGCCACTGCAAGTCAGCGGCCCGGCGGCCGGTTTGGCTGTTCTGGTGTTCGAACTGGTACGCCAGCACGGCATCGACATGCTTGGGCCAATCCTGTTGCTCGCCGGTTTTCTGCAACTGGTGGCTGGGCGTTTGAAACTGGGCTGCTGGTTTCGGGTCACGGCGCCTGCGGTGGTGTACGGCATGCTCGCCGGGATTGGCGTGCTGATTGTGTTGTCACAGGTGCATGTGATGCTCGACGCCGTGCCCAAGCCTTCCGGGCTGGATAACCTGGCAGCCTTCCCGGCTGCCGTCTTGCAGGCCTTGCCGTCCTTGGGTTGGCAAGCCGGTTTGCTCGGACTGTCGACGATTGCGGTGATGTGGTTGTGGGAGAAATTCCGCCCCCATTCCCTGCGCTTCATTCCCGGCGCACTGCTGGGTGTAGGCCTGGCGACCGTCGCCAGCCTCGTGCTCGCCTTGCAGGTCAAACGAGTGGAAGTGCCGGCCAACCTGGCGGAAGCCATCGACTGGCTGAAACCCGCAGATTTACTCAACCTGGCTGACCCGACGCTGCTCATTGCCGCATTTGCCGTGGCGTTTATCGCCAGCGCCGAAACCCTGCTCTCGGCTGCAGCGGTGGACCGCATGCACAGCGGCCAGCGCTCGGACTTCGACCGGGAATTGTCGGCTCAAGGCGTCGGTAACATGCTCTGCGGTCTGCTCGGCGCGCTGCCGATGACCGGCGTGATCGTGCGCAGTTCGGCCAACGTCCAGGCCGGCGCCACCACGCGACTGTCGACGATCTTCCACGGCCTGTGGTTGCTGGCTTTCGTGTTGCTGCTGTCCAGCGTGCTGCAAAGCATTCCGGTGGCGAGCCTGGCGGGTGTTCTGGTTTATACCGGTTTCAAACTGGTCGACCTCAAGGCCTTCCGCGGTCTGGGCCGTTATGGCCGGATGCCGATGTTCACCTACGCGGCAACAGCCCTGGCGATCATCTTCACCGACCTGCTGACCGGCGTGTTGATCGGCTTCGGCCTGACCCTGGCCAAACTGGCCTGGAAGGCTTCGCGGCTGAAAATCAGCCTGATCGATCTACCCAAGGACGGCGAAATGGAACTGCGATTGACAGGTGCAGCGACCTTTCTCAAAGTGCCGGCGCTGACCCAGGTGCTGGGGACCATTCCGGCAGGCGCGACGGTGCATGTACCGCTCAATAACCTGAGCTACATCGATCACTCGTGTCTGGAGTTGCTGGAGGAATGGGGTCGGGCCAATGCGGCCAAGGGATCAAAACTGTTGATTGAAGCGCGGGGGTTGAAGCGCAGGTTGGAAGGACGATTGCGGACCACGACGGGCGTCGGTTCCGCAGCCGCTTAAAAAAATCGCAGCCAATAGGCTGCGATTTTTTTATGGGCAACGAATCAAGCGGCTGGCTGATCCAGTTCCAGGCCCACGCCTAACCGACGCGACATGCACGGCCAGCGCTTCCACGCAGCGCCAGTGTCCGGGCTGCTTAGCTTTCCACGGTAGGCTTCCACCGACTCCAGCGCGAAGCTTTCGTCGTCGAGCATCTCGTCCACGGCGTGATGTACAGCCTCATCCAGTTGGTTGGCAAACTCCTCACCGATCAGTTGGTGGGCAATCAGGTTGGCGACAGTCATGTCCAAGGGGATCAGTGGCTGGCCAAAATGCTTGATGTACAGGTCGTTGACCTCTTCGACAAAACGGTGCGCCAGATAGGCTTCGTCCAGCAGGCTGTCGAGCCCGATGTGCCCAGCCATTATCGTCGGCGGCTGGAGGAAGTACTGTTCGGCAATTTTCAGCACCGGTTTGATCTGTGACTCGATACCCGCTTCCCTGGCAACTTCATTGGCTGCATCCAGCAGATCAGGAACTTCATCGATGTAGGCGGCGACAAAACGCGTCAGCACACCATTGGCGTCCGCTTCCGGCAATTGGATGGATGGGTGTAGATGAGGCAGTTTGCTTTCCAGCTGACGAGTCAGCAGGCCGGTTTCGGCTTCGTGTTGTTGGGCTTTTTGGATCTGCTCGCGCAATGCGGCGGTGTTCATGAAAACTCCAGGAAACAAAGGCAATGAAATAGGGAAGACATAACTTAGCTGGCATACGAAAAATGCTAAGACGCATTTGTCATAATTATTTCATCCTTGAGACATCAAAGTTATATCGGTTTGCCACCACTCGTCTGCATCCTTCTCCATTCGAGCCCTGGAACGCAAGTCCCAGCTGTTTCAGATGATTTACGCCCTCACATTGCGAGGTGGCAGTCGCTGTCTATACTCGGGTGGGAATGGAGTTAGCTGATGACGCCCGACTGCACACGCAGCAAGGCTCGGCGATTCAAGTTCGTAGTCTGAAAAAGCCGCTCCCTTGCCGCAGGTGAAAGCCGGCGGGATAAAAAGAACTATAAGGGGAACCCGCAATGATGCGACATCCACATGTCTGGATGGGCCTCCTGTTGTGGTCGATTTTCAGTCAGGCGCAAGCGGCCTGGACTGTGAATATGGCGCCTGGAGCGACTGAAATCAGTCACGCAGTATTTGACCTGCACATGACCATTTTCTGGATCTGTGTAGTGATCGGCATCATCGTCTTCGGCGCCATGTTCTGGTCGATGATTCTCCACCGCCGCTCGACCGGGCAGGTGGCCGCAAAATTTCATGAAAGCACCACCGTTGAAATCCTCTGGACCATCGTGCCCTTCCTGATCCTGGTGGCCATGGCGGTTCCCGCGACCGCAACCCTGATCAAGATGTACGACGCCAGTGAGCCGGATATCGATATCCAGGTCACCGGCTATCAGTGGAAGTGGCACTACAAATACCTGGGCCAGGATGTCGAGTTCTTCAGCAACCTGACCACGCCCGCCGATCAGATCCACAACAAGGAAGCCAAGAGCGAGCACTACTTGCTTGAGGTCGATAAGCCTTTGGTGCTGCCGATCGGCGCCAAGGTGCGTTTCCTGGTGACTTCCGCCGACGTCATCCATTCCTGGTGGGTGCCGGCTTTTGCGGTCAAGCGCGATGCGATTCCGGGGTTCGTCAACGAAGCCTGGACCCGCGTCGACAAGCCCGGCCTCTACCGCGGTCAATGCGCCGAATTGTGCGGCAAGGACCACGGCTTCATGCCGATCGTGGTCGAGGTCAAGGAAAAGGCCGATTACGAAAAATGGCTGGCCGAGCGCAAGGCTGAAGCCATGCAGCTCAAAGAGCTGACCAGCAAGGAATGGACCCTCGACGAGCTCAAAGAGCGCGGCGACAAGATCTATCACACCACCTGCGTCGCCTGTCACCAGGCCGAAGGTCAGGGCCTGCCGCCGATGTTCCCGGCGCTCAAGGGCTCGAAAATCGCTACCGGACCGATCAAGGATCACTTGGGCATTGTCTTCCACGGCAAGCCCGGCACCGCGATGGCGGCGTTCGGCAAGCAACTCTCGGAAGTCGATATCGCAGCGGTCGTGACCTACGAACGTAACGCTTGGGGCAACAACAAGGGCGACATGGTCACCCCTAAAGAAGTGCTGGAGCTGAAACAGGCGGAAAGCAAATGACCCGGTCTATTGCGCACGTAAGGAACCCGTCGGGGCATCGCGCCCCGGTCTGCCCAGCCCATCTGTTTGCAGGAGACAGGACATGACTGCTGTCGTCGATGACCATGTTCATACCGGCACCGCCCACGCCCATGGCCCCGCCAAAGGCCTGATGCGCTGGGTGCTGACCACCAACCACAAGGATATCGGCACGCTGTACCTGTGGTTCGCGTTCTCCATGTTCTTGCTCGGCGGCTCGTTCGCGATGGTGATTCGTGCCGAGTTGTTCCAGCCGGGACTGCAAATCGTCCAGCCGGAGTTCTTCAACCAGATGACCACCATGCACGGTCTGGTGATGGTCTTCGGTGCGGTGATGCCGGCGTTCGTCGGCCTCGCCAACTGGATGATCCCGTTGATGATCGGCGCGCCGGACATGGCCCTGCCACGGATGAACAACTTCAGCTTCTGGCTGTTGCCGGCGGCGTTCATCCTGCTGGTATCGACCCTGTTCACCCCCGGTGGCGGACCGAACTTCGGCTGGACGTTCTACGCCCCGCTGTCGACGACCTACGCGCCGGAAAGCGTGACCTTCTTCATCTTCGCCATCCACTTGATGGGGATCAGTTCGATCATGGGGGCGATCAACGTGATCGCGACCATCCTCAACCTGCGCGCCCCCGGCATGACGTTGATGAAAATGCCGCTGTTCGTCTGGACCTGGCTGATCACCGCGTTCCTGTTGATCGCGGTGATGCCGGTGCTGGCCGGTTGCGTGACCATGATGCTGATGGACATCCACTTCGGCACCAGCTTCTTCAGTGCCGCCGGTGGCGGAGACCCGGTGTTGTTCCAGCATGTGTTCTGGTTCTTCGGTCACCCCGAGGTGTACATCATGATCCTGCCGGCCTTCGGTGCCGTCAGCTCGATCATTCCGGCCTTCTCGCGCAAGCCGCTGTTTGGCTACACCTCGATGGTCTATGCGACGGCGAGTATCGCGTTCCTGTCGTTCATCGTCTGGGCGCACCACATGTTCGTGGTCGGCATTCCGTTGGTGGGCGAGTTGTTCTTCATGTACGCCACGCTACTGATCGCCGTACCCACCGGAGTCAAGGTGTTCAACTGGGCCAGCACCATGTGGCAAGGCTCGCTGACCTTCGAGACACCGATGCTGTTTGCGGTGGCGTTCGTGATCCTGTTCTCCATCGGCGGGTTCTCCGGGCTGATGCTGGCCATCGCCCCGGCGGACTTCCAGTACCAGGACACCTACTTTGTGGTCGCGCACTTCCACTATGTATTGGTACCGGGGGCGATCTTCGGGATCTTCGCCTCGGCCTACTACTGGATGCCGAAATGGACCGGCCACATGTACGACGAAACCCTCGGCAAGCTGCACTTCTGGCTCTCGTTCATCGGTATGAACATGGCGTTTTTCCCGATGCACTTCGTGGGGCTGGCGGGCATGCCGCGGCGGATTCCGGACTACAACCTGCAATTCGCCGACTTCAACATGGTGTCGTCGATCGGCGCGTTCATGTTCGGCGCCACGCAGATCTTCTTCCTGTTCATCGTGATCAAGACCATCCGTGGTGGCCCGCCAGCACCGGCCAAACCGTGGGATGGGGCCGAAGGCCTGGAATGGAGCATCCCGTCACCGGCGCCGTATCACACCTTCACCACGCCGCCGGAAGTGAAATGAACAGCCTTAACTTTGTGGGAGCGAGCTTGTGTGGCGAGGGAGCTTGTCGAATCGTCGCACCGTCCCGCTGGGTCGCGAAGCGGCCCCAAAAGCTTTGCGTCTGCTTCGCAGCCGAGCGGGAGCAAGCTCCCTCGCCACAAAGGCCTGCTCCTACCGAGTTATGCGTAGAGGTTGGAAACCATGGCTGACTCAATTTCTTTGAAGAAACTGGTCACGCGCCTGCTGCTGGTGGTGGTGGCGATGTTTGTCTTCGGGTTTGCCCTGGTGCCGATCTACGACGTGATGTGCAAGGCGTTCGGCATCAACGGCAAGACCGGCGGGCAGTACGAGGGCGAGCAAACGGTCGACACCTCGCGGCAGGTCCGCGTGCAGTTTCTGTCGACCAATTCCGCCGACATGTCCTGGGACTTCTATCCCAAGGGCGATGAACTGGTGGCGAATCCGGGAGCGGTGAACGAGATGATCTTCATCGCCCATAACCCGACCGATCGCCCGATGAGCGCCCAGGCAGTTCCGAGCATCGCGCCCAGCGCCGCGGCGGCGTACTTCCACAAGACCGAATGTTTCTGCTTTACCCAGCAAGTGCTGCAGCCCGGTCAACGGATCGAGATGCCGGTACGTTTCATCGTTGACCGTGACATGCCCAAGGATGTGAAGCACCTGACGCTTTCCTACACGCTGTTCGATATCACCGCACGTCATCCACCCGCGGCTGTTGCTGCAAACACCGGTGGCTAGGCGTTAAAGCGTGCCCGATAAGGAGAACAATAAATGGCAACTCATGAACATTATTACGTTCCGGCCCAGAGCAAGTGGCCGATCATTGCCACGGTCGGTATGTTCGTCACCGTGTTCGGCCTGGCCACCTGGTTCAACGACCTGAAGGCGGCGCGGCCGGAGTCCCACGGCCCGTTGATCTTTTTCGTCGGTGGCCTGCTGCTGGCCTACATGCTGTTCGGCTGGTTCGGTACGGTGATCAAGGAAAGCCGCCAGGGGTTGTACAGCGCGCAGATGGATCGCTCGTTCCGCTGGGGCATGAGCTGGTTCATCTTCTCGGAGGTGATGTTCTTCATCGCGTTCTTCGGCGCGCTGTTTTACGTGAGAAACATTTCCGGCCCGGCGCTCGGGGGTGAAGGGGTCAAAGGCATCGCTCATATGCTTTGGCCGAATTTCCAGTTTGCATGGCCATTGCTGCATACCCCTGACCCGAAACTCTTCCCGCCGCCCAAGGAAGTCATCAGCCCCTGGGGCCTGCCGCTGCTCAATACCGTTCTGCTGGTGAGTTCCAGCGTCACCGTGACCATCGCCCACCACGCCTTGAAGAAAGGTCATCGCGGCGCGCTGAAAATCTGGCTGGCGCTGACCGTGTTGCTGGGCTGCGGGTTCCTCGGCTTTCAGGCCGAAGAGTACATCCATGCTTACCACGAACTGGGCCTGACGCTGGGTTCGGGCATCTACGGCGCGACCTTCTTCATGCTCACCGGCTTCCACGGCGCCCACGTGACCATCGGCACCATCATCTTGTTTGTGATGTTGATGCGGATCATGCGCGGGCACTTCGACGCCGATCATCAGTTCGCGTTTGAAGCGGCGAGCTGGTACTGGCACTTCGTGGACGTGGTGTGGATCGGTCTTTTCGTTTTCGTCTACGTGCTCTGAGGCTTACCAAGGTACGTGCGACACCAACTGGCCGCTGAAAAAACCCCAGGCAATCAAGCCGACGGTAATGGCGGCCAGCGCGACACGAACACTCAAGGCAATGACGAGGCGGTTCGAGCTGCTGTCGTCTTTGACCAAAAAAAACAGGCCGCTGAACAGGCTGACAACCGTGGCAATCAGCATCAGGACGATGGCTGCTTTGAGCATGGTGAGACTCCGGGGGAAAGGCGATGCACTTGAGTATAGCTATCGCGACTAGCGACTTTCTGGCGACGCCATGAAGCGTTTCCGGCCGGGCATCGTGCCGACCCTGGTGGTCGCGGTGTTGTTGCCCATGCTGGTGTCACTCGGGTTCTGGCAATTGAGCCGGGGCGCAGAGAAAAGCGCGCTGCTGCAAAGCTACACCGAGCGCCGTGCCGCTGAACCGATGGCCAGCACCGAGCTGCAACCCACCGCAGATCCAGCCTTCCGCCGGGTTCACCTGCACGGCCAGTTCGATGCCGCACACAGCCTGTTGCTGGATAACCGTCAGCGCGACGGCAAGGTTGGCGTCGAGCTGCTGCAACCGTTTCAGGATCAGGCGACCGGGCTCTGGCTGCTGGTCAATCGCGGCTGGCTGCCGTGGCCGGATCGCCGCACCCCACCGCAAGTCACCACACCGACTCAGGCCTTGAGTCTCGTTGCCTGGGTCTACGTCTCCCCCGGCGCCACCTTCCAGTTGCACGCCGACCCGAACACCACGACCTGGCCACAACTGATCACCGCGGTCGAGCCGGCCAAGCTCTGGACGGCGCTGGATCGCGAAGGTTTTGCCTACGAATTACGCGCAGAAAGCGGTCCCGCGACTTACCAGGCTGATTGGCCAGTGGTTGCCATGGGACCGGAAAAACACCTGGCTTATGCCGTGCAGTGGTTCGCCATGTCGATCGCCCTGTTCGGCCTCTATCTCTATCTCGGCTGGCACAACGCAAAGGAGAAACACCATGGGAGCGGCCATGAATCCACCCAGCATGTCTGAGGCGAAAACGCCGGCGAGTCGGCGTAAAGGTCGCTTGCAGTTGCTGCTGATCCTGCTCGGGGTGATCGGTCCGATGATCCTCGCCACCGGCATGTACAAATTGCAGTTCTGGGTGCCGGAAGGTCGCAGCTATCACGGCGAACTGATCGGCAACGGCCAGACCCGCGCCGACCTCGGCGTGCAGGCGCAGGAGGATCGTTGGCAGATACTGGTGACCGCGCCCAAGGATTGCTCGGTGGACTGCCAGCAACTGGTGTACCTGGCGCGGCAGATCCAGATCGGCCTCGGCCGTGATGCCGGGCGCGCCAGTCATGCCTTGGCCGCGGCACAACCGCTGAGCAGTGAATACGACGCCAAGCTGACGCGCGAGTATCCTCAATTACAGCGTTATCCACTGAATTTGACCGACTTCCATAAGACCGCCGGCGACCAGTCAGTGCCACAGCTGTGGATCATCGACCCTCACGGCAATCTGGTGCTGCGCTACGACCCGACGGTGAAGGGTAAGGATCTGCTCAACGACCTGCGCCATTTGCTGAAACTGTCGAACATCGGATAAGGGCATCGTCATGGCCAAACCTGGATTTCGCCTCGCGCTGTTTGCCACCTTGCTGGCACTGATTGTGGTGTTGCTCGGCGCTTACACCCGCCTGACCCACGCCGGCCTAGGCTGTCCGGACTGGCCGGGTTGCTATGGCTTTATCAGCGTGCCGAAAAGCGAAGTTCAATTGGCCCATGCCGAACTGCATTTTCCCGACGCTCCCGTCGAAGCCCATAAGGGCTGGAACGAGATGGTTCACCGCTACTTCGCCGGCACGCTGGGGCTGTTGATCTCGGTATTGGCCGGCCGCGCCTGGGTTCATCGCCGTCATCCAGGCCAGCCGGTGAAGTTGCCGTTGTTTCTGCTGGCTGTGGTGATTGCCCAAGCGGCATTCGGCATGTGGACGGTGACGCTCAAGCTCTGGCCGCAAGTGGTCACCGGGCATTTACTCGGTGGTTTTGCGACGTTGAGCCTGCTGTTTTTGCTGACGTTGCGATTGTCGGGCGTGTTGCCCGCGTTGACCGTGCCACGGCGATTGCAGTACTGGGCGACCGCCGGGCTGCTGCTGGTGATCCTGCAAATTGCCTTGGGTGGATGGGTCAGTTCCAACTACGCGGCGGTGGCCTGTATCGACTTCCCGACCTGTCATGGGCAATGGCTGCCGCCTGCGGACTTCGCCAACGGCTTTCACCTGACCCAACACATCGGCCCCAATTACCTCGGCGGGCAACTGGACAGCGATGCCCGCACGGCGATTCATCTGACTCACCGCATCGGCGCATTGTTAGTGACGCTGGTGCTGCTCGGGTTGGCGTGGCAACTGAAGGTGGTCGGCATGACGCGCTTGGCGGGGCTGGTGCTGATCGCACTCGCCGCGCAAATCACCCTCGGCATCAGCAATGTGCTGTTTCACCTGCCGCTGTCAGTGGCCGTCGCGCATAACGCGGGCGGCGCGGCACTGTTGCTGACGATGGTGCTGGTCAATTATCACGCGCGAACCAGTCTGGTTCGGGTCAAGCAGCAATCCCCTGCGCGCTGGCGGTTCAGCCCGCGCAAACACTCAGCCGGGCCCATAACAATAAAAGGAGAGATGCCATGGCGACTCTGATCGGCGCACGTCACAGTCAGGCGATCTGGCGTGACTACCTGGAACTGACCAAGCCGAAAGTGGTGGTGCTGATGCTCATCACCTCGCTGGTCGGCATGTTCCTCGCGACCCGCGCCGGGGTGCCGTGGACGGTGCTGGTGTTCGGCAATCTGGGGATCGCCTTGTGTGCCGGTGGTGCGGCAGCCGTCAATCATGTGGTGGACCGACGCATCGATGCGGTCATGGCCCGCACGCACAAACGTCCCCTGGCCGAAGGCCGAGTGTCGCCAGCGGCCGCGCTGACGTTTGCCTTGGTATTGGCGGTGCTTGGGCAAGCCATACTGCTGGCCTTCACCAACCCACTGACGGCGTGGCTGACCCTGGCCTCGCTGCTCGGCTATGCGGTGGTCTACACCGGTTTCCTGAAACGCGCGACGCCGCAAAACATCGTCATCGGCGGACTGGCCGGCGCTGCCCCGCCACTGCTCGGCTGGACCGCCGCCACCGGCCATGTCAGCGCCGAACCACTGTTGCTGGTGCTGATCATCTTCGCCTGGACCCCGCCGCACTTCTGGGCTCTGGCCATTCACCGTAAAGAGGAATACGCCAAGGCCGATATCCCGATGCTGCCGGTGACCCATGGCGAGCACTACACCAAGGTCCACATCCTGCTTTATACCTTCGCGCTGCTAGCCGTGAGCCTGATGCCGTACGTGATCCACATGAGCGGCGTGCTCTACCTGATTTGCGCGCTGGGACTTGGCGCGAGGTTTCTGCAATGGGCCATCGTGCTGTACCGTGGCACTCGGCCGCACGCGGCGATCAACACGTTCAAGTACTCTATTTACTACTTGTTCCTGCTGTTTATCGCGCTGCTCGTAGACCACTACTTACTGTTGAACCTATGACTCGAACCCAGAAAACCGTCTTCATCCTCGTTGCCCTGATCGCGCTGGTCCTGGGCCTGACCATCAACAAAGTGCTGTCCGGCAAAGGCCAGGGCGACCCGACCGCTCTGATTGATGCCGGGATCATTCTGCTGCCGCAAAGCCGTAACCTGCCGAATGTGACGATGACCGATCAGGACGGCAAACCGGTAGCGGTCAACGAGCTGAAAAATAAATGGTCGCTGCTGTTCTTCGGCTACACCTTCTGCCCGGACATCTGCCCGACCACCCTCGCCCAGCTGCGACAGATCAAGAGCGAGCTGCCGCCGGAAGCGGTGGATAAGTTGCAGATCATTCTGGTCAGCGTCGACCCGAACCGCGACACGCCCCAGCAGCTCAAGCAGTACCTGGGCTACTTCGATCCGCAGTTCCAAGGGCTGACGGCTTCGTCGGTGGAAGACATTCAGAAACTGGCCAACGCGGTGAGCATTCCGTTCATTCCGGCGGACACCAGCAAGCCGAACTACACCGTCGACCATAGCGGCAACCTGGCGGTGATCGGGCCGGACGGGACGCAGCGCGGGTTCATTCGGGCGCCGTTGAACAACGTGAAATTGGTGGCGCAGTTGCCGGTGATGCTTAACCGTCAATAATTTGGGCAACACATAACTAATGTGGGAGCGGGCTTGCTCGCGAATGCGGTGGGTCAGCCAACATAAATGCTGAATGACACACCGCATTCGCGAGCAAGCCCGCTCCCACAAGGTCCGTATTCCAGGCATAAAAAAACGGGGACGCAATCAATGCGTCCCCGTTCTTTTATTGCTGTCGGATCAGAACGCCGGCAATACCGCGCCTTTGTACTTCTCGAGGATGAAGGCTTTCACTTCCGGGCTGTGCAGGGCAGCAATCAGCTTCTTCATCGCTTCGCTGTCCTTGTCGTCTGGACGGGCAACGAGGATGTTCACGTAAGGCGAGTCGTTGCCTTCGATGACCAGCGCGTCCTTGGACGGATCAAGCTTGGCTTCCAGCGCGTAGTTGGTGTTGATCAGTGCCAGGTCGACCTGGGTCAGCACGCGCGGGATGGTCGCGGCTTCCAGTTCGCGGAATTTCAGGTCCTTGGTGTTCTCGGTGATGTCCTTCACAGTCGCGAGGATGTTGTTCGAATCCTTCAACTTGATCAGGCCAGCCTTCGCCAGCAGCAACAGCGCACGGCCGCCGTTCGTGGCGTCGTTCGGGATCACCACGTTGGCGCCGCCTGGCAGCTCGGTCAGTGCTTTGTACTTGCTGGAGTAAGCGCCCAGCGGTTCCAGGTGCACACCGGCAACGGCCACCAGGTTGGTGCCCTTGGCCTTGTTGAATTCATCGAGGTACGGCTGGTGCTGGAAGAAGTTGGCGTCCAGACGTTTTTCGGCCACCTGCACGTTCGGCTGGATGTAGTCGGTGAATACTTTGACCTTCAGGTCCACGCCTTCTTTGGCCAGGGCCGGCTTCACGAATTCGAGGATTTCTGCGTGCGGAACCGGGGTGGCTGCGACGGTCAGGGTTTCATTGGCCTGAGCAGAGAACGCTGCAATGGCAGCGAACGCGACGAGTAGTTTTTTCATTCAGCTAACTCCTTGTGAGGCGCCCGTTTGGCGCCTGCCAGCGAATGGCCGGCTCAATTGTTGTTTACGAGAACTGTTTATTTCCTGGAGAAATGCACAACCAACTTGTCGCCAACGGTTTGCAGAACCTGAACGATCACCAGCAGCAACATCACCGTCACGACCATCACATCAGGCTGGAAACGCTGGTAACCGAAACGGATCGCCAGGTCGCCCAGACCACCCGCGCCGACCACACCCGCCATCGCCGTGTAGGACACCAGTGTAATGGCTGTCACCGTAATCGCAGCGAAGATGCCCGGGCGGGCTTCCGGCAGCAAGGCATTGGTGATGATCTGCCGCGTCGTCGCGCCCATTGCCTGGGTTGCCTCGATGATGCCGCGATCCACTTCACGCAGGGCGGTTTCCACCAGCCGCGCGAAGAATGGCGTAGCGCCCACCACCAACGGTGGAATCGCACCGGCGACACCGAGGGACGTACCGGTGATCAACACCGTGAACGGAATCATCACGATCAGCAGAATGATGAACGGCAGCGAACGCAGGATGTTCACCACCAGCGACAGCATCGCATAGACACCTTTGGCTTCCAGCAACTGACGCGGGCTGCAGAGGAACAACAGCACGCCCAGGGGCAGGCCGAGCAAAACGGTGAACAACAACGAACCGAAGAGCATCAGAAAGGTATCGCCAGTGGCCAGCCAGATTTCGTACCAGTCGATATTGACGAAGAAACTTGTCAGGACGTCCATCAGCGCAGCACCTCCATGTGAACGTCAGCTGCGGTGAAGCGGGCGAACGCCGCTTCCATGTCGCCACCGGTAACGGCCAGGGTCAACTGCCCGTAGGGCACGTCTTTGATGCGGTCTATACGACCGGCCAGGATGCTGTAGTCCACACCCGTTTCACGAGCGACGGTGCCCAGTAGCGGTGCGTAGGTCGCTTCGCCCTGGAAGGTCAGACGCACGATGCGGCCTGGAACGTGAGCGAAGTCATCACGCTGTTCGCTTTCGTCGATCTGCTCGTCTTCTTGCACGAAGCGCTTGGTGGTCGGGTGCTTCGGATGCAGGAACACCTCGGCCACCGAACCTTGCTCGACGATCACGCCAGCGTCCATCACCGCGACCTGGTCGCAGACCCGGCGGATCACGTCCATCTCGTGGGTGATCAACACGATGGTCAGCTTCAGCTCGCGATTGATCTCGGCCAGCAATTGCAGGACCGACGCAGTGGTCTGCGGGTCCAGTGCGCTGGTGGCTTCGTCGCACAGCAGGATTTTCGGCTTGGTCGCCAGGGCGCGGGCGATGCCGACACGCTGCTTCTGGCCACCGGACAACTGCGCCGGGTACTTCTTGGCGTGGTCGGACAGGCCGACCCGCTTCAGCAATTCGGCCACACGCCGGTCAATCTCACTGCGCGACAGTTCACCGGCCAGGGTCAGTGGCAGCGCGACGTTGTCGGCCACGGTCTTGGACGCCAGCAAATTGAAGTGCTGGAAAATCATCCCGACTTGCTGACGGAAGCGTCGCAGGCTGTTGGCGTCGAGCGCGGTGACTTCTTCGCCGTCGACGAATATCTTGCCGCCACTGGACTCTTCCAGGCGATTGATCAGACGCAGCAGGGTACTTTTTCCCGCACCGGAATGGCCGATCAGACCAAAGACCTGACCGTTCTCAATCGTCAGACTGGTCGGATGCAGAGCGGGAATATCCTTACCGGCGACGCGGTAGGTTTTGTGGACGTTTTGAAACTCGATCACGTAGCGAACCTTGTGGGGCGCGTTGGAAAAGGATCAGCGGTTAGCCGGGCGCGCATTTTAGCCTGTCCGTATAGAGGTTATTAGCATTTATTCCGCATTCAACCTTCCATTTGGCAATAACGCGATCAAAGGTTAGAAAAAAGGAACGGCGCAAAACGTCATCAGTCACTAATTAGGCAACTCGAAAACGCCCCGGTCCGTGCCTGGGGTATTGCTCAAGAGTCCTGGCTACGGCGGGAATCGCAACGAGGAGTTTTGTCTGATGAGTACTAAAAAGCCTGCCGCAACCAAAAGCGCACTGGCCGGGACCGATACCCCGGACCGCGGGAACACCAATGCCAAGCTCGACAGCCTGGAGCAATTTCGCTCCGACGCCACTGAACAGGCCCTGCGCACCAACCAGGGAGTGAAAGTCTCGGACAACCAGAACACGTTGAAGGCCGGCGCCCGCGGGCCATCGTTGCTGGAAGATTTCATCATGCGTGAAAAGATCACGCACTTTGACCATGAACGCATTCCCGAGCGCATCGTCCATGCCCGCGGCACCGGTGCTCACGGCTACTTCCAGAGCTATGAAACCCATTCCGTACTGACCAAGGCCGGGTTCCTACAAGACCCAAGCCAAAAAACCCCGGTCTTCGTCCGTTTCTCCACGGTGCAGGGCCCTCGCGGGTCGGGCGATACCGTGCGGGACGTACGAGGTTTCGCGGTGAAGTTTTTCACCGACGAAGGCAACTTCGACCTGGTGGGCAACAACATGCCGGTGTTTTTCATTCAGGATGCGATCAAGTTTCCTGACTTCGTGCACGCGGTGAAACCCGAGCCACACAATGAGATACCCACCGGCGGTTCAGCTCACGACACCTTTTGGGATTTTGTCTCTTTGGTACCGGAGTCGGCGCACATGGTGATCTGGACCATGTCCGATCGGGCGATCCCGAAAAGCCTGCGCAGCATGCAAGGCTTCGGCGTGCACACCTTCCGCCTGATCAATGCCGAAGGTAAATCGCGCTTCGTCAAATTCCACTGGCGCCCTACTGCCGGGACCTGTTCGCTGGTGTGGGATGAAGCGCAGAAACTCGCCGGTAAAGACACGGATTACCACCGTCGCGATCTCTGGGAGTCGATCGAGATGGGCGACTACCCGGAATGGGAATTGGGCGTACAGATCATCGAGGAGGAGAACGAACATAAATTCGACTTCGATATCCTCGACCCGACCAAGCTGATTCCAGAAGAACTGGTGCCGATCACCCCACTGGGCAAAATGACCCTCAACCGTAACCCCGACAACTTCTTCGCCGAAACCGAACAGGTTGCCTTCTGCCCAGGGCATATCGTGCCGGGGATCGACTTTTCCAACGATCCATTACTGCAGGGTCGATTGTTTTCCTACACCGATACGCAAATCAGCCGACTCGGTGGGCCGAACTTTCACGAGATCCCGATCAACCGCCCGGTCGCACCGTTCCACAATGGCCAACGGGATGCGTTGCATCGCTCCACCATCGACAAGGGGCGCGCGTCCTACGAGCCGAACTCCATTGATAGCGGTTGGCCGAAAGAAACACTGCCGGCCGCCCAGGATGGCGGTTTCGAAAGTTACCCAGAGCGCATCGACGCCAACAAGATCCGCCAGCGCAGCGAATCATTCAGCGACCACTTCTCCCAGGCGCGGCTGTTTTTCCACAGCATGAGCAAGCACGAACAGGAGCACATCATCTCGGCTTACAGCTTCGAGCTGGGCAAGGTTGAGCGGGCGTTCATCCGCGCGCGCCAGGTGAATGAGATTCTGGCCAACATTGATCTGGGTCTGGCTAAGCGCGTGGCGCAGAATCTGGGGTTGCCAGCGCCCAAAGCCGGGACGGTCGAAGTACGCAAAACCTCACTGGATCGCTCGCCGGCCCTGAGTCAAGCCAACTTGCTGCCGGCGGATATCAAAACCCGCAAAGTGGCAATCCTGGCAGCCAATGGCGTCGATGGCGCAGCGATTGATGCCATGAAGAAAGCGCTGAAGGCCGAAGGTGCGCACGCCAAACTGCTCGGCCCGGCGTCTGCTCCTGTGACCACCGCCGATGGCAAGACGCTGCCGGTCGATGCATCGATGGAAGGCTTGCCTTCAGTGGCGTTCGATGCGGTGTTTGTGCCCGGTGGCGCGGCGTCGATCAAGGCGTTGAGCACCGACGGTGTGGCGCTGCATTACCTGTTGGAGGCGTACAAGCACTTGAAGGCGATTGCACTGCAGGGCGAGGCCAAACAGTTGCTGGATGTGTTGAAGCTGGAGGCTGATGCGGGGTTGATCGTGGGTGCGGATGCGAAGTTGATCAAACCGTTTTTTGCCGCGATCGGGCAACATCGGGTGTGGGACCGGGAGCCTAAGGCCAAGGCGATTCCGGCCTGAAGTTCAGCGTGAATGGAAGGACGCCTTCGCGAGCAAGCCCGCCCCCACAGTTGACCGGGTTGTTCAAAAGAACTCGGTCTAATGTGGGAGCGAGCCTGCTCGCGATGCTTTTAAGGTTTACGCGGACTCAAAACCATCTGCGCCGGAACGTTGCGCAAAATCTGCTTCTCCAGATTCAGGTCAAAATCCGCATCGAGTTTCTTCACCCGCTTGGTCAGCAACGTGGTCAACCAAGGGAAGTCCTGGGTGCGTGGCGCCTGAATACTCACGTCGCATTGGTAATTCACCACATCGGCGGCGATCGCATCCAGTTGGCGACGAAGCTTGGTCATATCCGTCAGGTTCAACGTAACTGTGGTGCTTTCAGCCGTTGGATCAATGACCTTGGCCTGTGGTTTGGCTTCGGCAGCCATGAGCGCAGCTTCGGCTCTATCCAGTTCAGCTTTACGGGCATCAACGATGGCATTGTTGACCCCGCCAGTCAGCGCCGGAGCCTTGGGCATCAACGACCGGGCGCGGCTCAGCGCCGTGGCAGCCGCATTTACATCGCCCTTTTGCAGCACGATCTGACTGCGGCGCAGATAGGCTTCGGCCAGTTGCCGCTGGTATTGCTCAAGGGATTGATCGTTGGGCGACTCGGCCTGCAAGGCAGCGAGTTGATCTTCGGCAATCGCCAGTTCACTGCTGGCGAGGCTTTGTTCCAGCTGTGCGATGGCCGTGGCCCGTGCACCGGTAGCCTCGGTGGCCGTCGGTGGCGTGCTTTGGCAAGCGCCCAGTAGCAGCGAAAATGCGACAAGGAGCAGATAACGGGAGGCGAACGGCTTCATTCCTGCGACTCTCTATTTGCGCAAAAAACGAGCAAGTCTACACCCCTCGACGGGGCAGGACAAAACTCAGCAGAAACAGTGCGGCGGCCGTCACAACAATCGATGGGCCCGCCGGGGTGTCCTTGAACCACGACAGCGCCAGCCCGCCACAGACCGCGAGCATACCCAGCAGGCTCGCGCCCAGTGCCATCTGCTCCGGTGACCGGGCGTGACGTTGTGCCGCAGCCGCCGGAATGATCAGCAAGGACGTAATCAGCAACACACCGACGATTTTCATCGCCACCGCAATCACCACAGCGATCAGCAACATCAGGGTCAAGCGCAACGCCGCCACCGGCAGACCTTCAACCCTGGCCAGTTCTTCATGCACCGTGATTGCCAGCAATGGCCGCCACAACGTCACCAGCAAAGCCAGAACGGCCGCGCTGCCGCCGAGTATCCAGGCCAGATCGGTCGGACTGATCGCCAGCAAGTCGCCGAACAGATAAGCCATCAGGTCGATCCGCACTTCGTGCATGAAGCTTAGTACGACCAAACCTAAAGAGAGCGTACTCGGCGCGAGAATTCCCAAAAGCGTGTCGGACGCCAGCGGTTGGCGCTGTTGCAAGGTCACCAGCAACACCGCCAACAGCAGGCAGCCTACGGTGACCGCAACGGTCGGGCTGACATCCAGCAGAAAACCCAGCGCCACGCCGAGCAGCGCGGCATGGGAAAGGGTGTCGCCGAAATAGGCCATGCGCCGCCAGACCACGAACGAACCCAACGGGCCCGCAACCAATGCCAGGGCCAGACCTGCAAGCAGGGCGTAGAGCAGAAAATCAGCCATGCTTGCAGCTATCTCCGTGAACGTGGGTAGGGGCCGACGGGGCGGCGCTGACCACCGAGCCATGCAAGTCATGGGCGTGGTCGTGATGGTGGTGATAAATCGCCAGGCTTTGTGCGTTCTTTCCGAATAGCTCGACGAAAGCCGGATCACCGCTGACCTGCTCAGGATGCCCGGAGCAGCAGACATGACGGTTGAGGCAGACCACCTGGTCGGTGGTGCTCATCACCAGGTGCAGATCGTGGGACACCATCAACACGCCGCAGCCGTGGCGGTCGCGTAATCGTGTGATCAGGCTGTAGAGCTCGGCCTGACCGGCCACGTCGACGCCTTGCACAGGTTCGTCGAGCACCAGCAGTTCCGGTTCACGCAGCAATGCCCGCGCCAGCAGCACCCGCTGCATTTCGCCACCGGAAACACTTTGCACCGGGCTGTCGATCACCTGTTCGGCGCCGACTTCCTTGAGTGCCGCCAAGGCCATGGCGCGGTCCACGCCCGGCACCAGACGCAAGAAACGCAGCACCGACAGCGGCAGCGTCGGATCGACGTGAAGCTTTTGCGGCATGTAACCGACCCGCAGTTTCGGCTTGCGCCACACGCTGCCGCTGTCCGGTTTCAACAGACCGAGTACAGCGCGCACCAGCGTGGTTTTGCCGGCACCGTTAGGGCCGATCAGGGTGACGATCTGCCCCGGCTCGACACTCAGTTCGATGTTATCCAGCACGCTTTGCCCGGCAAAGGTGACGGCAACCTGCTCGAGACGGATCAGCGCGTTGCTCATCAAACCCCCTGGCAACCTGAGCAGAGACCGACCACTTCAACGGTCTGGCCTTCGACGACAAATCCGACATCCTTGGCGCTACTGATGATCGCGTCGCTGATGGATTTCTGTTCGAGCTCGATGGCGGCGTGGCATTCGCGGCAAATCAGGAACTGGCCCTGGTGGGCGTGTCCCGGTTGATTGCAGCCGACGAAGGCGTTCAGTGAGGAGATGCGGTGTACGAGGCCGTTTTCCAGCAGGAAGTCCAGCGCACGGTACACGGTCGGCGGCGCCGCACGGCGGCCGTCCTGCTCGCTGAGTACCGCGAGAATGTCGTAGGCACCCAACGGTTTGTGGCTTTGCCAGACCAGTTCCAGCACCCGCCGGCGCAAGGCGGTCAGGCGCAGGCCTTGACGTGCGCACAGAACATCGGCCTCAGACAATGCGCTATGGACGCAATGAGAGTGGTCGTGGGGACGGCTGGCAATCGGTGTTTTAGGCATGAGCGGCGACGAGTTTTGTGAGAGACGTTATTATGTTACCCGTTCTCGCCTCTTCGAGTGGTCATCGTGTCCCGACTTTTTTCTATCTTTGTCGCATTTGTCGCAAGTTTTCTGCTGATGGGTTCAGCTCAAGCCGAAGTCAAAGTTCTCACCAGTATCAAGCCTCTGCAGCTGATCGCCGCTGCGGTGCAGGACGGTGTGGCGATACCGGAAGTCTTGCTGCCGCCCGGCGCCTCCCCGCATAACTATGCCTTGCGCCCATCCGACGTACGGAAGGTGCAATCGGTGGATCTGGTTTACTGGATCGGTCCGGGCATGGAAGGTTTCCTGCCCCGCGTGCTGAATGGTCGTACGCTGCCCAGTGTCGCCGTGCAGGATTTGCCGGGCCTGAAACTGCGACATTTCGCCGAAGATAGCCACTCCCACGCTGAAGAAGCCGACGAGCATGATCACGATCACCGTCCCGGCAGCCTGGACGCGCACTTGTGGCTTTCGCCGGTCAACGCTCGCGTCATCGCCACAAAAATGGCCGCAGACCTGAGCGCAGCCGATCCGGCCAATGCTGCGCGTTATCAGAGCAACCTCAAGGCGTTCGATGAGCGTCTGGATGCAATGGATCTTCGCCTGAAGGCGCGCCTGGCCGGCATCGCGGGCAAACCGTACTTCGTATTCCACGAGGCCTTCGACTACTTTGAAGACGCCTACGGCCTCAAGCACGCCGGCGTATTCAGCGTCGCCGCCGAGGTCCAGCCCGGCGCCCAGCACGTCGCGGCGATGCGCACTCGATTGCAGGAAGTCGGCAAAACCTGTGTGTTCAGCGAACCGCCTCTGCGTCCGCGCCTGGCGGAAACCCTGGTGGCGGGTCTGCCGGTGAAGCTGGCGGAACTGGACGCGCTGGGCGGGTACACGCCAGCGACCGCTCAGGGGTATGAGCAGGTGCTGGAGAAGTTGGGGAATGATTTGGCTGGGTGCCTGGAGTCGTTGTAACCGACACCCTGTGGCGAGGGGGCTTGCCCCCGTTGGGTTACGAAGCAGCCCCAAATGGCCGGTCAGTTAGATCGCATGGGAGCGCTTCGCACTCCGACGGGGGCAAGCCCCCTCGCCACGATTTAAAGGGCGAACGGCAGCGGCGTGCTGACCTTCTGCCGCTGCGCCAGACGCTGCTGAAACTCCATCGGATCGTGAATCAGTACGTCCTGCCCGGCAAACGACTCGGCGGCGATCAACCGCGACAACCAGAACCGCACACACGCTACCCGCAGCATGGTCGGCCACAAATCCGCCTCGGCCGCCGTGAACGGTCGCAGCGCTGCATAAGCACCGAGCAACGCCCTCGCCCGCGGCCCGTCGATCAACCCGCTCTCGTCCGAACACCAGTCGTTCAAGGCGATCGCCACGTCGTAGAGCATCGGCCCCGAACACGCGTTATAGAAGTCGATCAACCCGGTCAGGTGCGTGCCTTCGAACATCGCGTTATCGCGGAACAGGTCGGCGTGGATATTGGCTCGCGGCAGCGCCAGAATTTTCGTCTTCTGCTGTGTGATTTCGTCCAGCGCCCGTTGCAGCAGATCGCTTTGCTCGGCATTGAGGTGCGACAGCAACTGCGTGCCCTCTTCCAGCATCCAGTCCAGGCCGCGATCGGTTTTGCGCTTGATCATGTTGGCCTGGGTCGCAAGGTGCAGATGGCCGAGCAACTCGCCCACCTGAGCGCAATGCTGCGCATTGGCTTCCTTGATGTGCTTGCCGGCCAGACGTGGCTGCAACAGCGCAGGTTTGCCGGCCAGTTCGCGCAAGGCGACGCCGTCGGTGGTGCGCAAGGCATAAGGCACTGGCAGGTCGGCGTCATGCAGCACGTCGAGCAGTTCTATGAAGAACGGCATCTCCTGAACCGGACCACGCTCAACCAGGGTCAGGACAAATTCGCCCTGCTCCAGGCTGATAAAGAAATTGGTGTTTTCGCTACCAGCGGCAATCCCCTGGAAATCAAGCAGGCGGCCGAGCCCGTAAGGGGCGAGAAAGGTTTCCAGCTCGGGCCGAGCCAGCGGGGTGAACACAGACATGTTTGAACTGCCAGTACGGGCGCCGCTGCTTGAGCCAGCGCCGATTAAAATTAAGAAACTACTTCCACTCAAAGATCTTCCATCCGGGAATTCGCATATCCGACTTCTCGGATTCTACGAAATTACCTTCCGATTGATTAACGCGCACCAGAAAATACGGCGGTGCTCCCTTGGGGGTGACCTTAATGGCGTACAAAAAGCCATTTTGCCGATATTCCTGAATGGTTTTATCGCCTTCCGTGCGGATCGTGACATCCGGGTCTGCCGATGGTGTGTCATCCGCCGCCATGACGGCCAGTGGAACGGTTGCAAACAAGCCAGCCAGCAACAGGCGATTTAGTGTGCGCATGATAACCTTGTCCCTTTGTCGTCAACGGTCCCGCTATTCTAGCGCCGGACCCGCCGAAAAGGTTGATCCTGCTCATGAGCCAAGCCCCCCTCGTCCTGGTGGACGGTTCTTCTTACCTGTACCGCGCCTTTCACGCCCTCCCACCGCTGACCACGTCCAAAGGTTTGCCGACCGGTGCGGTCAAAGGCGTGCTGAACATGCTCAAGAGTCTGCGCAAGCAGTACCCGGACAGTCCGTTCGCCGTGGTGTTCGACGCCAAGGGTGGGACATTTCGCGATGACATGTACGCCGAATACAAGGCCAACCGCCCGAGCATGCCCGACGACATGCGTGTTCAGATCGAGCCGCTGCACCAGAGCGTGATCGCCTTGGGCTTCCCGCTCCTGTGCGTCGAAGGCGTCGAAGCCGATGACGTGATCGGCACCCTGGCCCGCAGCAGCGCGGCAGCCGACCGCCCGGTGGTGATCTCCACCGGCGACAAGGACATGGCGCAGCTGGTCGATGGCCACATTACCTTGGTCAATACCATGACCGGTAGCGCGCTGGACGTGGAGGGCGTGAAGGAGAAATTCGGCGTCGCTCCCGAGCAGATCATCGATTACCTGGCACTCATGGGCGATTCTTCCGACAACATTCCGGGCGTTCCGGGCATTGGTCCGAAGACCGCTTCCGGCCTGTTGGTCGGTGTGAACGGCGGCCTGACCGAGCTCTATGCACAGCTCGACATCGTCCCGACCTTGCCGATTCGCGGGGCCAAAACCCTGCCGGCCAAGCTCGAAGAGCACAAGGAGATGGCGTTTCTCTCCTATCAATTGGCAACCATCAAGATCGACGTGCCGCTGGATATCGGCCTCGACGACCTGCAAATGGGCAAGCCGGATCACGACAAGCTCGCCGAGCTCTACACCCTGCTTGAGTTCAAGAGCTGGTTCGAAGAGAACCAGCGCGACGCCAAGCGCTCCGGCCAGGAAGTCGCCGCTCCGGTGGCTGAAGAAGCGGCCGTCGACACCGAACTCAAGTACACAACGATCCTCACCCAGGCTGATTTCGACCTGTGGCTGAAGAAGCTCAACGACGCCAAGCTGATTGCCTTCGATACCGAAACCACCGGCATCGATGCGCAGCAGGCGCAACTGGTGGGCCTGTCTTTCGCTGTACAAGCCAACGAAGCGGCCTACATCCCGCTGACCCATTCCTACATGGGCGTGCCGGATCAGCTCGATCGCGACACCGTGCTGCGCGCGCTGAAGCCGATTTTGGAAGACCCGAGCAAACTCAAGGTTGGCCAGCACGCCAAGTTCGATATGAATATCCTGGCCAACTGCGCCATCGGCGGCGATCAGAGCTGCGGCATCACCGTGCAAGGCGTCGCTTTCGACACGATGCTCGAATCGTACGTGCTGGACTCCACCGCGACCCGCCACGACATGGACAGCCTGGCGCTCAAGTACCTGAATCACACCACCACCAGTTTTCAGGACATCGCCGGCAAAGGCGCCAAACAGCTGACATTTGATCAGATATCCCTGGAACTGGCCGGGCCTTACGCTGCCGAAGACGCCGACGTGACGCTGCGCCTGCATCAAACCCTGCAGGAAAAGCTCAATGCCATCCCGAGCCTGAGCAAGGTCCTGAGCGAAATCGAAATGCCGTTGGTGCCGGTTCTGGCACGGATCGAACGCCAAGGCGCGCTGGTCGATGCCAACCTGCTGGGCATTCAGAGCGTCGAGCTGGGCGAGAAAATGGTCGCCCTCGAGCGCGAGGCGTTCGCCATCGCCGGGGAAGAATTCAACCTTGGCTCGCCGAAGCAATTGGGCGTGATCCTGTACGAAAAACTCGGCCTGCCGATCCTCAGCAAAACCGCCAAGGGCCAGGCGTCCACCGCTGAAGCCGTGCTGGCGGAACTGGCCGAACAGGATTTCCCGCTGCCTAAAGTGCTGATGCAGTACCGCTCGATGAGCAAGCTGAAAAGTACCTACACCGATCGCCTGCCAGAGCAGATCAACCCGCGCACCGGGCGAATTCATACCTCTTATCATCAGGCCGTCGCGGCGACCGGGCGCTTGTCGTCCAGCGACCCGAACCTGCAGAACATTCCGATCCGCACCGCCGAAGGGCGTCGGATTCGTCAGGCGTTCGTTGCACCAAAAGGCTACAAGCTGCTGGCAGCGGACTATTCGCAAATCGAACTGCGAATCATGGCTCACCTGGCCAAGGACGAAGGGTTGCTGCACGCGTTCCGCAATGACCTGGACGTGCACAAAGCCACTGCAGCGGAAGTCTTCGGGGTTGAACTGGCAGACGTCACCACCGACCAACGGCGCAGTGCCAAGGCGATCAACTTCGGTTTGATCTACGGCATGAGCGCGTTTGGCCTGGCCAAGCAGATTGGTGTTGATCGCAAGCAATCCCAGGCCTACATCGACCGTTACTTCGCCCGTTACCCAGGCGTGCTGGAATACATGGAACGCACCCGCGCCCAGGCTGCCGAACAAGGTTTCGTCGAAACCATCTTCGGTCGTCGCCTGTATCTGCCGGAAATCAATGCGAAAAACCCGGCCCTGCGCAAAGGTGCCGAACGCACGGCGATCAACGCCCCGATGCAAGGCACAGCGGCGGACATCATCAAGAAAGCCATGATTGCCGTGGATAGCTGGCTGACAGCATCAGGCCTCGATGCCAAAGTCATCCTGCAGGTGCACGATGAATTGGTTCTGGAAGTGCGTGAGGATTTGGTCGACCAGGTCCGCGATGAAATTCGCATGCACATGAGCGATGCAGCGAAGCTTGATGTGCCGCTGCTGGTAGAGGTTGGTGTAGGAAACAATTGGGATGAGGCTCACTGAGCCGTCTGAAAAGGCGTTTTCTGCTGCGGCACAGTGCCGCAGCAGAAAGACCGAAGGGCTCTTAGGTCGGAAAATTCGATGGCCTATTCCAAAGGCTTTTTAAAAAATTCTGAACTAATCGCCTGAATCCCCACTCAGAGTTACTGAATGGGTGGTGAAGCCCTTCGATGCTCCTAATGTTGTGTTAAGTGTTGGCAGATATCTGGACCCCGCCCTAGCGGTCCGGAACTTGAACCCCGGAACTTCCCCCTCCCCATAAGAAGTCCGGGGTTTTTTTTGCCCGCGGTTTTTGTAATTGAGCTTACTCCGCGAGGTCGGCGCCCTTGTCCGCCAGTTCCATCCAGCCCGCCAGTACAGTGTAGGCGTCTTCCAGACCCATGCGTTTTGGCGCCGAGAACAGCTGGATGCTGATCGCATCTCCCCAACCCTTGCGGATGTCTGCCTGAACCTTGAGCAGGACGTTTTTCGCCGCGCCGTAGGTCAGCTTGTCGGCTTTGGTCAGCAAAATGTGCATCGGCATGCCGCTGGCGACAGCCCAGTCGAGCATCAGCAGGTCGAAGTCGGTCATTGGATGACGGATGTCCATCATCAAAATCAGCCCCTTCAAACTCTCACGACCACCCAGATAGGCTTCCAGGTGACGCTGCCAGTGCAGCTTCAACGGGATAGGCACTTTCGCGTAACCGTACCCCGGCAGGTCGACCAGACGACGATCATCGTCTAGCTTGAAGAAGTTCAAGAGCTGCGTGCGACCCGGAGTTTTCGAGGTCCGCGCAAGGCTGGCGTGTGTCAAGGTGTTCAGCGCACTGGACTTGCCGGCGTTGGAACGCCCGGCGAAAGCCACTTCAAAGCCTTCGTCGTCGGGACATTGATCGACTTTGGCAGCGCTGAGCATGAAGGTGGACTGTTGGCACAGGCCGAGGATGGGGTTCTTGAGTTGCATGGGATTTCCGATGTGGGCGGCGCCGGGAATGGACGCGGCGAGCAGTGTCGTTTCCGTTTCAGTGACGCCAGTATATAATGCCGCAGATTTTGTGTGCGCTTTGTCCCAGCGTAGGATGAAGTTCACGAGAGCGATTGACCTTGATTGCGCATTAGAACGCAGAACGCTCTCAACCCTGAAAAGGTCGTTTTATGACGAAATGGCTGCTAGCTGCCGGTGTCTTGATGCCGCTTTACAGCGCTCAGGCTACACAGGATCCGGAAGCTGTGTACAACCGTGTTTGTGGTGCCTGTCATTCCGGCCAACTACCCATGGCGCCCAAAAAGGGCGATCAGGAAGCTTGGACGCCGAGGTTGGCGAAAGGTATGGAGACGCTGGTGCAACACGTGACCCAGGGTTTCAAGGCGATGCCGCCGCGTGGTTTGTGCATGGACTGCAGTGCCGAGGATTACCAAGCAATCATCCAGTGGATGAGCGAGTGATCCCGGTCCATAACTCTTTAACCCTTAGCCGTAGTTGGATTAGCTGATGAACAAATTGATCGTGAGTCTGCTGTTGACCGTGGGGATCTCCGGCATTGCCCATGCTGCAGGTGATGCGACTGCTGGTCAGGCGAAAGCCGCAGTATGTGGCGCCTGTCATGGCCCGGATGGCAACAGTATGGCGCCTAACTTTCCGAAACTGGCAGGCCAGGGCGAGCGTTATCTGAACAAGCAGCTACACGACATCAAGTCCGGCAAACGCACGGTACTGGAAATGACCGGCCTGCTGACCAACCTGAGCGATCAGGATCTGGCCGATATCGCCGCCTACTTCGCCAGTCAGAAAGGCAGCGTCGGCGCCGCCGACCCGAAAGTCGTTTCTCGCGGTGAAGCATTGTTCCGCGGCGGCGATCTGGCCAAGGGCCTGCCAGCCTGCACCGGTTGCCACTCGCCAAATGGTGCGGGTAACGCAGCCGCCGGCTTCCCGCACCTGGGCGGCCAGCACGCTCAATACATCGCCAAGCAACTGACCGACTTCCGCAAGGAAGAGGCCGGCCGCACCAACGATGGCGACACCAAAACCATGCAGACCATTGCCAAACGGCTGAGCGACGAAGATATCGCAGCGGTGTCCAGCTACATTCAAGGTCTGCACTAAGACCGACGAATCGGGCGCTGCGGGAGGTGTACACCTCCCGCAACGTTAACGCTCGATTAATCCGTCGGTGCAAGCATAAAAAGGGTGGCTTTGGCCGCCCTTTTTTGTGGCCGCTGCCGTTACACTACAGAACTCAAGCCCGCCAGGACCTGTCTGAAAACAGGTCGCGCGAGGCGACCAAAATTGTCCAGGAGTAAAGCATGCGTAATCTGATCATCAGCGCCGCACTCGTCGCTGCCAGCCTGTTCGGCATGGCCGCCCAAGCTGCTGAAGCACCCGCAGCGCCTTATGTCGAACTGACCAATCCCGTCCCGGTAGCTGTGCCTGGCAAGATCGAAGTGGTGGAGCTGTTCTGGTACGGCTGCCCGCACTGCTACGCTTTCGAGCCCGTGATCAATCCATGGGTTGAGAAACTGCCTTCCGACGTGAACTTCGTCCGCATTCCTGCCATGTTCGGCGGCCCGTGGAACGCACACGGCCAGATGTTCCTGACCCTTGAAGCCATGGGCGTCGAAAACAAGGTTCACGCTGCGGTGTTCAACGCGATTCAGAAAGAACACAAGAAGCTGGTCGACAAGAATGAAATGGCCGATTTCCTGGCCACTCAGGGCGTAGACAAGGACAAGTTCCTGGCCACCTTCGACTCCTTTGCCATCAAGGGCCAGATCGTCAAGGCCACTGACCTGGCCAAAAAGTACGAAATCTCCGGCGTTCCGACCATGATCGTCAACGGCAAGTATCGCTTCGACGTGGGCTCTGCCGGCGGCGCCGAGCAAGCATTGCAACTGGCCGACAAGCTGATCGACAAAGAGCGAGCGGCTAACAAGGCTGCTGCCAACTAAGCGCGGCGACTGCCATGCGCCGCTGGGGCACTGAACGCGTCGTTGGCCTGCATGATCCGCGGGTCAACGAACATCATCTGGAATCGACGGGCCTGCCCGCAGACAGTCGTCTGCGCTTGCTCAGTTTCAATATCCAGGTCGGTATCAGTACCGAGCGCTATCATCACTACGTGACCCGGGGCTGGCAGCATCTGTTGCCGCACACCGGGCGTGCCGACAATCTGCAAAAGATCGGCAATCTGCTGGGCGACTTCGATCTGGTCGCCTTGCAGGAGGCCGATGGCGGCAGCCTGAGATCAGGCTACGTCAACCAGGTCGAACACCTGGCCCAGCTCGGCGCATTCCCCTACTGGTATCAACAACTCAATCGCAATCTCGGACGCCTCGGCCAGCACAGCAATGGTGTGCTCAGCCGCTTGCGCCCGTGGGCGATTGAAGATCATCCGCTACCGGGGCCCAAAGGTCGCGGAGCTATTCTGGTGCGCTTTGGCGAAGGTCCTGAGGCGCTGGTGGTGGTCATGATGCACCTGGCGCTGGGCGCTCGCGCCCGCAGCATGCAACTGGCTTACATCCGCGAGCTGATTGGCGGCTATAAACACCAGGTGCTGATGGGCGACATGAATACCCATGCCAGTGACTTGCTGCAAAACTCCCCGTTGCGTGACCTCGGCCTGCTCGCGCCGCAACTGGAAGCGACGTTCCCTAGCTGGCGCCCGCAGCGCTGCCTGGACCATATTCTGCTGAGCCCCACCCTGACCCTTGAAAAAGTCGAGGTGCTGGCACAACCCATTTCCGATCACCTGCCGGTCGCGGTAGAGATTCGTCTGCCGGGTTCGCTCACGGCCGATGCATTGCCCGCGTTGAGTCCTGCCCCTCGCGGATCCCATGAATGAGCGACGAAGCACAGCGCTGGAAAGAGAAATACCTCAAAAGCATCGAACAACAGGAAAAGCTCGAACGTCGATGGGACGCCCGGCTCGACCTGCTGCGTCGTGGCCTGGTACGCAGCACGCTGGCCGCCGAGGGCACCGACCGCGTCGTTGACCAATGCATGAAGGAAATGCGTGAAGTCGTACGCACCGACGACATGGACGCCGGCCTGGCCGCCCTGCTTCCGCGGCTGGAAAAAGCCGTGCTCGACTCCGAACAACGCCGGGAAACCCGGGTCAATCAAACCAGCGCTGCATTGACCGCACTGGTCTCGCAGCTGCAAACATTACCGCTGCCCCGCGAAGTCAGCCGGCCTCTGAAAAACTTCGCCAAGCATCTGGATGCAAGAGTCGGGCAGCCGCGCGAAATTCCGTTGCTGCTCAGCGAGCTGAGCGGCCTGCAAGGCAAAGCCCTGAATCAGCTTGAAAACCCGGCAGAACCCGGCCGCCCTGGTTTGCTGCAGCGACTGTTTGGCAGCCGTGAAGCGGATGAAGCGGCATTACAGGTTGTCCCCGGCGCTGTGCCGACGCCCACCCTGCAGTATGCCGAAGCGGTTGCTGTGCCTCATGCCGAGACACTACAGGTAACTGTCGATCTCGCGCCAAAGATCGATAAGCCGCAAGTGGCGGTCGCACAAGTTGCCGAGCCCGCGACTGCATCCGAGCCACCGACGATCGAGACTCCGCCCGCAGCGGCGCCTTCTCCTGCAGTTGTAGCGTTTGTCCCGCCGGTGCTTGAGCCGGAGCGAGCACGCGCCCAGACTCCAGAGACGCAACCGGACATAGAACATCCAGAAGAACCCGCGCCATCAATCATCGAACCAGAAATACAGGCTCAACCGGCAATCAATCCCGACGAACTGACCCCGGTGGTCTATCTCGACAGCCTGCCGTTGCCCCCGGCCATGGCCGAGGTGTTGGCCGCCGTAGACACTGAACAATCCGAGCCGGATGTTCTCTACGCCCTGCCGGACTCACCCGAGCCGTCCTACAGCTCGGTGGCCAAGCACATCGAAGACACGTTACTGGGCCTGCTCGACGACCTGACGCTGCCCGAGCGTCATCGTCCGCAAGCCGAAGCGATGCGTGATCGTCTGCAAAACGGTTTGAATTGGTACGAACTGCTGCCAATCCTCGACGATCTGGCAACCTTGATGCTGGCAATCACTGACAGTGGCCAGCATGAATTCGAAGCCTACTTGCAACAGCTAAACGAACGCCTCGAGTCGTTCCAAAGCAACTTGCAAGCCGCCAGCGAAGGCCATGCCGACAACCGTTCCGCCGCACGCGAGATGGACACGCAGATCCGCGAACAGGTCGACGGCTTGCAGAGCAGCATGCAGGAAGCCGCCGACCTGGACGATCTCAAGCATGTTCTGGAAAACCATCTGGAAGGCCTGCTCGGCACCATGGACCAGCACCAGAAGCAGCGTAACGAGCGCGAGCAGGAAGTCGCGGCACGCCTCCATGGTCTGGCCGAACGCGTTGCGCACATGGAGCAGGAAGCCCTGGGCTACCGCGAGCATCTTGAAGAGCAGCGTCAGAAAGCTTTGATTGACCCGCTCACCGGCCTGCCTAACCGGGCAGCCTGGAGCGAACGGCTGGATCACGAAATCAACCAATGGCAGCAACACGGCAACACCCTGTTGCTGGCCATGCTCGACCTCGACCATTTCAAACGCATTAACGATAACTATGGTCACCTGGCGGGCGACAAAGTACTGAAAATCATCGCCAGCGTGCTACGCAAGCGCCTGCGCGGGACGGATTTCATTGCCCGGTTCGGCGGTGAGGAGTTTGTCCTATTGATGCCAGACACAGTGCCCGCTGCCGGTGCGAAACTGCTGGAAAAACTGCGCGCCTCGATCGAAGCTTGCCCTTTCCACTTCAAAGGCGAGCCAGTAACCATCACCATTTCCATGGGCCTGACTGCATTCAAACCCGGCGAACATAGCGATCTGGTCCTTAAAAGAGCCGATCAGGCCCTATATCGCGCGAAACATGCCGGCCGTAACCAAGTCGCACTGGGCTGACGGGCAATTGTTCCATTTTGTTTAAAACTTCGCGTGGGCCGTCTGCGCGCAGGGCAGTACGTTACACTGTTGCATTACTGTCTTGCGTGTATTGCCTTCTGCCATGAAATATCTATCTCTCATCGTGTCGCTGATTCTGTTGGCCGGTTGTGCCAGCGGCCCCCGGCTCGACACCCGTCACCCTTCAGCCAATTACGACAGCCGCATTCAGTTCGTGGTGGTGCATTACACCTCCGCGTCACTGGAGCGCTCGCTGCAACTGCTGACCCACGGCGACGTCAGCAGCCACTACCTGATTGGCGACGACAAGGGCGCCACCATCTACAAGCTGATGGATGAAAACCTTCGAGCCTGGCACGCCGGGGAAAGCGAATGGCAAGGCCGGACCTGGTTGAACTCCAGCTCCATTGGCATTGAAATCGTCAATCCGGGATTTAAAGACACCCCGACCGGGCGCCTTTGGTACCCCTATAGCGAAGACCAGATCCAATCCCTGATCGTCCTGCTCAAGGACATCAGCAAGCGTTACGCCATCAACCCCCGCAGCATCATCGGCCACAGCGACATCGCCCCGATGCGCAAGCTTGATCCGGGGCCGCTGTTCCCCTGGAAGCGTCTGGCTGCCGAAGGCCTGGGAATCTGGCCGAACGAGCAGGCCGTAACGCGTCAGCAAGCACAGTTCGAAGTACAACTGCCAACCATCAGTTGGTTTCAGGCACAGCTGGCCCGCGCAGGTTATCCCACCCCGCAAACCGGCGAACTGGATGTTGCGACACGTGATGTGATTGCGGCCTTCCAGCTGCATTTCCGACCGACACGTTTCGATGGCACACCGGATGCGCAAACCGCGGCGCTTCTACAAGTCTTGAACCAGACAAAATAATGACGCCCGCCCGACGGTCAGGGCTTTTTTCCAATCAGCAGCTATAACTCATTGGTAATTCTTCGGATATTCCCTATGCCTGCTGCTCGAGAGACACTTCGTAGTTGGTTCTTTCGCCCTTGGTTTTTGGCGATGCTGGCTGCTGCCTTGAGCGCGACACTTCTGATGGCCGGCAGCCTGTTCGTGGCCATGCATCAAGTCGAGCAGAGCGAAAGCGAAGAAATGAATGCTCAGGGCGAGCGCTTCCTTGCTCGTCTGGAGCAACTTTTCGGGCAGTTGCGTGAAAGCCTCGACGACCTGGAAGCCCAGCCGTTACGCGGCTGCGATGACGAAATGATCGCGACCTTGCAACAGGTCAGCTTCAATTACCGTTTCGTTTACGAAGCCGCTTATATGGACGCCTCGCGGATCTGTTCCAACCGCCCCCGGCAGGAAGGGCTGTCGATGATAAGGCCGCCAGACATCAAGGGGCCGACCTACAGTTACTGGCTGAACACCACCACCGAACCCGATGAAAATCGCGCCGCGCTGATGCTCGGGCGCGGCAATTTTCGTGTCGCGACATCTCGCGGGCATTTGACCGACATGGTCGACTTGCCACCGGGAAGCAGCCTGCTGGTGGTACTCGACCACGGTACGCGCGCGATTCCGGTACTGGGTGTCTCACAGGCCTGGCCACCCACCGAACCCTGGCCCCCGAAAAGCCTCGACGCGCTACAAGTAACGCATTCCCGCTTGATTTACCGCATGCCCACCAACAATCCGGAATACCAATTGGTGCTGATCAGCCCGCGCACCGGTATGCATGTGCCCGCTGTCTGGTGGTGGTTGCTGCCGGCCAGCCTGGCACTCGCCTTATGCGTGGGTTTTCTGGTGCTTCTGCTGGTGCGCCAGCGACAGTCGCTGGACGCCGAACTGAGTGGCGCCATACGACGAGGCGAATTGCAGGTGCTGTATCAACCGATCTTCGACCTCGACAGCCGCAACTGTGTCGGGGCAGAAGCCTTGCTGCGCTGGCGACGGCCGGACGGCACCCTGACCAGCCCCGACCTGTTTATTCCGATGGCGGAGAACACCGGCCAGATCCGCCAGATGACCGACTTCGTCCTGCAACGCCTGCTTGAGCAGCTGGGTCAATTGTTGCGGTCCAATCCGCAACTGTACATCTCAGTCAACCTGGCGGCCTGCGACGTCATGGTGCCGCGTATCGGCCAAGTCATGGCGCGCCTGCTGACCTTGCACCGCGTCGCGGCAAAGCAAATTGCCTTTGAGGTCACCGAGCGGGGATTGATCGATGTCGTGGTAGCCCGGGAAAACCTGCAAGCCTTGCGGGATGTCGGGCATCAAGTGTTGATTGATGATTTTGGCACCGGCTATTGCAGCCTCGCCTATCTGCAAACCCTGCCAGTCGATTGCCTGAAAATCGATAAGGCGTTTATCGATGCGCTGGGTCATGACGCTGCAAGTAGCGGTGTCGCCCCACACATCATTCACATGGCCCAGGCCCTGCAACTCAAGGTGATTGCCGAGGGCATCGAACTTGAATCCCAGGCGGCGCTTCTGAGCAGTGAAGGCGTGAAGTTCGGTCAGGGTTGGCTATTCGCCCATGCGTTGAGTGCGGTGCAGTTCATCGAGCTGATTACCCGTGGTCGCCGATTGGCTGCCCGACGTCTCGATGACGAAGCCTGAAGCGGTTGCGGCTTATACCGACAGCGCCATATAAAACTGAGTACCCTGCCCTGGCCGCGAATAAACACCCATCCGACCGCCGTGCAACTGCACGATTTCCTTGCACAGCGCCAGACCGAGTCCGGCACCACCCTTCTTGCGACCCACCTGTACAAAGGGTTCGAAAATCCGCCCCTGCTGACCATAGGCAATGCCTTCGCCGTTGTCCTCGACGCTGATAATCACCCGCTCCCCATGGCGTCGAGCCTGCAAACGTATTTGCCCGCCGGAAGCGGTGTGGCGCAACGCGTTGTCGATCAGGTTATCGAGCACCCGGTCCAGCTGCGGCTGATCGGCCGGCAATCGCGGTAATGGCCCTTGCACTTCCACTAGCAAGTCGATGCCCTGCTCTTTTGCAGGGTCGGCAAAACGTGCCCGGGCCTGCTCCAGTAAATCCTCGATGGAGCACGGCGCCAACGTGAGTTTCTGCAATCCGTTCTGGTAGCGGGAGAAGTTCAGCAGGTCGTTGATCAACTGCATCAAGCGCTGCATCTCTTCATTCACGGTGTCCAGCAGATCTGCTTCGCGCGAGTCCTGGGCAAAGTGCGCGCGCTCGCGAAACAGGCCGAACGCCATGTGCATCCCGGTAACCGGCGTTCGCAATTCATGGGAGGCGCGCAGCACGAACTCGCTGCGCACCCGCTCAAACGCCCGCTGTTCGGTGACGTCATGCAGAACCATCACGGCGCCGAGAATATGACCCTGTGTATGGCTGACCGGCGTCAGACTGAAGGTCAGCAACCGCGACTCACCGTCGACCTCGATGCTCAGGTCCTCAGGCGCCCGCTCCAGGGTGCCGCCGCGCAGCACCAGTTGCAGCTGATCATCGAGTTCGGGACGCTCAAGCGCCGTACCCAGACCCTGACCGAGACGATCGCTGTCCCAACCCAACTGACGCTGCGCCACTGGATTGAGGTGTTCCAAACGACCATCGCGGTCAATCATCAACAGCCCATCGTCGATGCTGTCGAGCACGGCCTGCAAACGCTGCTGGCCTGCGAGCAGTTCATCGATATTGGTGGCCTGATGCTCACGCAGGGCCTCGGCCATGATCCCGAAGCGCTTGGTCAGCTGGTTCATTTCCACGGCCGAAGAAATCGGTAGCGTCACTTCGAAATTGCCTTGGCCGATGTTGTCCGCCGCCTGGACCAGGGCCTCGATCGGTTCACCAAAACGTCGAGCGATAGCGTGGGCGGTGACGAAGCCGATGATCAGCACCGCCAGCCCCACCAGCCCGAGCAGGCCGGCAACCAGCAGCGCCCTCTCCCGAACCTGCCGTTCGGTGGCATTGATGTTATCCAGCGCACGCTGTTGCTCGACGATCAAACCATTGCGCAGCGCATTGAATTTTTCGGTGAGTTCTTTGTTGCCACTCAACACCTGTGCCGAGTCACGTGACAGGTCGTACTCCTGCAGAAATCTCAGGTAGTCAGTCTTGGCCTGTTCGAAACCGAACTGGTGCTCATCGCCAGCCTGGGCATGGACAATGCCGTCGTCAAGCAACTGGAAATAATGCTGCTTGGACGCCTCGAACGCTGCAGGATCCGGCTTCTCGCTGAGCATGATCATCAGCTGATCGCCCAGGGTCTGACGCAATTTCAGTCCAAGGTCGAGCGAGATGAAATTATTGCGAATCAGCGCTTCCTGGGAACTCGCCATCTGCATCACGCTGACCAGTCCGAGCAACAGCCCCAGCAGCGCCACGGTGATCAGTGCGGAAATACTCAGAAACAGCCGCGTGCGCAACTTCATCGCCAGTCTCATCGGAGACTGCTCACAAGTTGTACTGCTTGCGTTTTCGGTACAACGTCGAGGCATCGATACCCAGGGTCTTGGCGGCCTGGTCCAGGGTATCTGCTGTGGCGAGGACTGCTCCGATGTGGGCTTTTTCCAATTCATCCAGACTCAGCGCAGCGCCGATGCGAGGCGCGTTGTTGACCGGGGTTTCAGCCATGCCCAAGTGACTGATCTCGACCCGTTCCTGTGGACAAATGATGCTTGCCCGCTCCACAACGTTGCGCAGTTCGCGAATGTTCCCCGGCCAGCGGTAGCCGAGCAGCGCTTCACGGGCTTCGTCGCTGAAGCCCCGAGCCGGACGCGCGTATTCCTTGACGAAACGGGCCAGAAAGCGATCGGCCAGGTTCAGAATATCTTCCCTGCGCTCGCGCAGTGGCGGCAGGTGCAAGGTGATGACGTTCAGGCGGTAGAGCAAATCTTCACGGAAACGGCCATCGCGGACCATGTCTTCGAGGTTCTGGTTCGTGGCCGCGAGGATGCGCACATCGGCGCGGCGGGTGACCGGGTCGCCCACCCGTTCGTATTCTTTATCCTGGATGAAACGCAGCAGTTTAGGTTGCAAAACCAACGGAAAATCGCCGATCTCGTCAAGAAACAGCGTCCCACCGTCGGCCTGATTGACACGACCCAGAGTACTTTCGCTGGCCCCGGTGAACGCGCCACGGCTGTGGCCGAAGAGCTCGCTTTCCATGAGTTCGGCGGTCAGGGACGGGCAGTTGATCGTGATGCAGGATTTCTTCGCGCGCTTGCTCCAACCGTGAATGGCCTGGGACAGCTCGCCTTTACCGGTACCTGACTCGCCGAGAATCAAAATATTGGCATCAGTGCTGGCCACCTGGCGGGCGGTTTCGAGCACGACTTTCATCGCCGGGCTGTGAGAGTCCAGGCCATCCTTGGGTTTGCGCACTTCGCCTTCAAGGGCTTCCAGACGTGCCGACAGTTGCCGCACCTCCAGCTGCTTGGCGGTGGCCAGGCGTAATTGGTCGGGGCTGCAAGGCTTGACCAGATAGTCGGCGGCACCGGCCTGAATGGCATCCACCGCGGTATCCACGGCCGAATGAGCGGTGACGATCACCACCCTCATCCACGGCGCCTGAATGCGCATTTGGGCCAGCACATCGAGGCCATTGTCTTCACCCAGTCGCAGGTCGAGGAAGCACAGGTCGAAGACTTGGCGCTGAAGCAGTGCATCAGCCTGGGCGGCGCTGTTGGCGGTAGCGACGCTGTAGCCTTCATCTTCGAGGCAATAACGGAAAGTACGCAGGATGGCGGACTCATCGTCCACCAGCAGAATGCGGCCTTGATGCTCAGTGGCTGATTCCATTTTCCTACGCTCCTTAATGAATGATCTTGGTTAGTCCCGGAATAATCGGGCAAGTTGCATGGTTGATTCTGGTCGATTCCATCCACAGCAGCGTAGCTCTCTCCTCACCCTACGGCTAATCGCCTGATTTTATTGTTTTTTTATCAGATAGCCGGTTCACAGGCGATTCCCGCTGTCCCCTTGTGACATCCACGCCCTCCTCGCAATTCAAAAATATTGAAAGTTCTTACGATTCCATCGTGCATTACGCACGACTTCAAAAGGACCATCGTGCAGGATGCGTCCGATCCGTTTTCCACATCATTCATAACTATTTGATTTTATTGACTTTTATTATCATAAAAAGCTGGCATGCAGGCTGCAATGGTCTGATTAACCAGGGCATTAAAAGTCGCCCTTAACAAGATCACCACAGTGTGGGAGGAGCTTCAGGATGAGTCGCCAACGTGCCGCCCAGTTGCGTATCTCGCCACTGCATATCCAGCAAGGTCTGTTGGCTGTTCTGGCGCTACTGATCACTTTGATCGCCGGCCAGCAGTTCCAGCGTTGGGAGCAGAACCAGCAGCAAGAAGCGCCACGCTTGTCGATTCAGCACCCGACCCAAACCCATTTCAGCGCGGCCAGCAGTAACCTGGCTGACAGCCCCCCAATGCGAATGATGGACGTCGACCAGGCTCAGCCTGCGGATGAGACGCCTCGCCAGGAACGTTGGGTGTTCTAAACACATGAACTTGGCGCTTTCGATGCGCCGGGAAAAGCACCACGAGCAACACCTCTAAATAGAAGCGTAAGGAGAATCACCATGTTGAGCTGGGCAATCACATTCTTGATCATTGCCATCATCGCTGCGGTACTGGGCTTCGGTGGTATCGCGGGCACCGCCACGGGTATCGCCAAGATTCTCTTTGTCGTGTTCCTGGTGATGTTCATTGCTTCCTTCTTCTTTGGCCGTCGCGGTCGAGGGTGAACATGAGCGTTTTGGTAAAGACACTGGCAGCCGCCCTGCTTCTGGGCGGCAGTGCCATGCAAGAAAGATCCACACTGGTACTGAATTCGTAACATGAAAGAAGCAGCATGGCTTCTTTCCACTGCGCTACCCGAGGACGGTAGACGCATGATCAAGGGGCCGGGACGTTCTGCCTGTTTCAGGGGCGGAGTGACCTACGGGTACAGGGAGTGCCCGCGCAAGGGCCGGGTCAGGCAGAAGCTGCGACGCAAGTTCGTCGGTCACTCATGGATCGACGGACTTGCGAAGAGCTCATCAGTGCAAAGCGTTGTCTTAGAGCGTTCTGCTCGCATCTCCGCTTCATCTCCGTTAACCCCTCGCAAAACCATTTCGCGGTGTTTCTTTGGTGACCGTATATCGAGAAAACTGCGACTCGAAGACCGAGAATTTTCGCGCTTAAACGTAGGCTTTTTCCCAAGTTTTAGCCCACATTCCCTTGTTCAAAAAACACCCAACCTCCTCTGCGATGACCGGTTCACGGCACTTATGCCTGCCGAAATGTCGTATTCGAACCGGTTGGGACGCGAGTTTGAGTTAAAAAATCTCATGCCGATTCGGCATAGGGTAGGCGTTTACGGCATTAGACGTCGCTTCCTTGCATCTGAATAGTTGCGCCTTTTTTCGCCTGCCAGAGAGCCGATAACAAGCGCTCCGGGGCACCTTATACGGGGGTAGATGCACAAGACTTTTTCGCCACAAGCGTTCCAGTTCTTGCATCTGCCTGAGTCAAACGCAAGTAAGGGTAAAGATATGAAGAAGGCAAAGCTTAGCCTCGCCTGGCAGATCCTCATCGGTCTGGTTCTGGGGATAGCAATTGGTGCACTGCTCAACCACTTCAGTGCCGAAAAGGCCTGGTGGATCAGCAACGTCCTGCAACCGGCAGGCGATATCTTTATCCGTCTGATCAAGATGATCGTGATCCCGATCGTGATCTCTTCTCTGGTCGTCGGCATTGCTGGCGTGGGCGACGCGAAGAAACTCGGTCGCATCGGTCTGAAGACCATCATCTACTTCGAGATCGTCACCACCATCGCCATTCTTGTCGGTCTGGTGCTAGCCAACGTGGTCCATCCGGGCAGCGGCATCGACATGAGCACCCTGGGTACGGTGGATATTTCCAAGTATCAGGCCACCGCAGCCGAGGTTCAGCATGAACACGCGTTCATCCAGACCATCCTCAACCTGATCCCGTCGAACATCTTTGCGGCCATGGTCCGCGGCGAGATGTTGCCGATCATCTTCTTCTCTGTGTTGTTCGGTCTCGGTCTGTCGAGCCTGCAATCGGACCTGCGCGATCCGCTGGTGAAGATGTTCCAGGGCGTGTCGGAAAGCATGTTCAAGGTCACCCACATGATCATGAACTACGCCCCGATCGGCGTGTTCGCACTGATCGCGGTGACCGTGGCCAACTTCGGTTTCGCCTCCCTGCTGCCGCTGGCCAAACTGGTCGTCCTGGTTTACTTCGCCGTCGCCTTCTTCGCCTTTGTGGTGTTGGGCCTGATCGCCCGCCTGTTCGGCTTCTCGGTAATCAAGCTGATGCGCATCTTCAAGGATGAGCTGGTGCTGGCCTACTCCACTGCCAGTTCCGAAACCGTGCTGCCGCGCGTGATCGAGAAGATGGAAGCCTACGGCGCACCGAAAGCCATTTGCAGCTTCGTGGTCCCGACCGGTTACTCGTTCAACCTCGACGGTTCGACCCTGTACCAGAGCATCGCGGCGATCTTCATTGCCCAGCTCTACGGCATTGACCTGTCGATCAGCCAGCAATTGCTGCTGGTGCTGACCCTGATGGTCACCTCCAAAGGCATCGCCGGCGTACCGGGTGTGTCCTTTGTGGTGCTGCTGGCCACTTTGGGCAGCGTGGGTATTCCACTCGAAGGCCTGGCGTTCATCGCCGGTGTCGACCGCATCATGGACATGGCGCGAACCGCGCTGAACGTGATCGGCAATGCCTTGGCCGTGCTGGTCATCTCCCGCTGGGAAGGCATGTACGACGACGCCAAGGGCCAGCGCTACTGGAACTCCTTGCCGCACTGGCGCAGCAAGGAAAAATTGCCGGTCGGTGAAGTTTCCAGCAACTAATGCAAAACCCCCTGTGGGAGCGGGCTTGCTCGCGAAAGCGGTGGATCAGTCAACAGAGATGTTGAATGTGCTGACCTCTTCGCGAGCAAGTCGAATCGTCGCACCGCCGCTCCCACATTGGATTAGTGCAAGTAGTAATAAACAAACCCCGGAGAAATCCGGGGTTTGTCGTTTCTGGCTACCCCGCTATCATTCGCCGCATTCTTCGGGGGATTTGACTGATGCTTAATGGCCTGTGGCTTGGCTTCTTCATCGTGGCTGCCGTTTCGGCACTGGCGCAATGGCTGATCGGCGGTAACGCCGGGATCTTCGCGGCGATGGTGGAAAGCATTTTCGCCATGGCCAAGTTGTCGGTCGAAGTCATGGTCCTGTTGTTCGGCACCCTGACGCTCTGGCTGGGCTTTCTGCGGATTGCCGAGAAGGCCGGGATCGTCGAGTGGCTGGCCAAAGCGCTGGGCCCGTTGTTCCTGCGGCTGATGCCAGGAGTGCCGGCCGGGCACCCAGCCATCGGCCTGATCACGCTGAACTTCGCCGCCAACGGCCTGGGCCTGGACAACGCCGCCACGCCAATCGGCCTTAAAGCAATGAAGGCGCTGCAAGAACTCAACCCCAGCGACACCATCGCCAGCAATGCGCAGATCCTCTTTCTGGTGCTCAACGCCTCCTCCCTGACCCTGCTGCCGGTGACGATCTTCATGTACCGCGCCCAGCAAGGTGCGCCCGATCCGACCCTGGTGTTCCTGCCAATCCTGCTCGCCACCAGTTGCTCGACATTGGTCGGCCTGCTGTCGGTGGCGTTCATGCAGCGTCTGCGCCTGTGGGACCCCGTGGTGCTCGCGTACCTGATTCCCGGCGCCTTGGCCCTCGGTGCCTTCATGGCGCTGCTGGCGACGCTCTCAGCGACCGCTCTGGCCGGCCTGTCATCGATCCTCGGCAACGTGACGCTGTTCGGGCTGATCATGTTGTTCCTGGTGATTGGCGCGCTGCGCAAAGTGAAGGTCTACGAAGCATTCGTCGAAGGCGCCAAAGAAGGCTTCGACGTGGCCAAGAACCTGCTGCCGTATCTGGTGGCGATGCTGTGTGCCGTCGGCGTGTTGCGGGCATCTGGAGCGCTGGACTTTGGCCTGGACGGGATCCGGCATCTGGTGGAATGGGCCGGTTGGGACACGCGCTTCGTCGATGCGCTGCCGACCGCCATGGTCAAGCCGTTCTCCGGCAGCGCCGCCCGGGCGATGCTGATCGAAACCATGAAAACGTCTGGCGTGGACAGCTTCCCGGCGCTGGTGGCGGCGACGATTCAGGGCAGTACCGAAACGACCTTCTATGTATTGGCGGTGTACTTCGGCGCGGTGGGCATCCAGCGGGCGCGGCATGCGGTGGGGTGTGCGTTGCTGGCGGAGTTGGCCGGCGTTCTCGGCGCGATCGGCGTTTGTTACTGGTTCTTCGGCTAAACGAGATCCCTGTGGGAGCGGGCTTGCTCGCGAAGAGGCCGGTACATTCAACATCTCTGTTGACTGACACACCGCCTTCGCGAGCAAGCCCGCTCCCACATTAGATGTGCGTGCGACCTTTATGGCCTTGGCGGCGGGGCAGCCTTCTGCCCTTGCTCAACCGCCCAACTCACCACCTGCGCCGTCAGTTGATCACTGGCCTGGCCAAACCCGGCCACCACCGCCGGCACCTTCGCATCACTCAACGGCTGGCGTACTTCGAAACGTCGGCTGGCGAGAATTCGCTGGTCATAACCGCGCACGAGCAATGCATCCAGACGCACGACGACGCTCGCGTGCGTTCCCTGGTATTCAGTCTGGAATGCCTGCAGGCTACCTCCCAGTTCAAGATCCGCCTGGAAGTTGCTGTCGTCGGTGCTCAGCAATGGCACCCGACCATCACGCTGGAAACCATCCAACAGACGATTGCGCAGCAACACCGGTGCCGGGTCGCTCCAGCGTGAAGCCGTGTAGCTGCTGATCAGATCACCCTGAGGGATCACGGCGATCTTTGGGCTGTTCAAAGCCTCGCTGGCCTGCGGCTTGGTCAGGCGCAGCGACCAGCGCTGCGGCGTCCCGTGACTGGCCGATGCGCTGCTCTGGGCCGAAGGCAACCGATAGACATCGGACGGCTCGGCCTTGGGCAGGATCGAGCAGGCGCTGAGCACAATGAAGCTGGCGAGGAGGGCGAGTCGAGTCAGCTTCATGGCGTGAACTCCTTGTTCTTGTCATTGCCCAGCAAGTAACCGGTGGGGTTGGCTTCCAGACGCTGGGAAATAGCCCGCAACGACGTCAGGGTGTCGCGCAGTTCACGCACCGCCGGGGCCAGGCCATTGAGGCCTTGCATGCCGCTGTTGAGCGAATCCTGATTGGTCGTGAGCAACATATTGATGGTCGCGCTGCTTTGCTCCAGCGATTTCATCGCCTGCTCGGCGCTGCCGAACATCTGCTTGCCTTGATCGTTGAGCATGCCATTGGCGTTGCGCATCAGCGCGGACGTCTGTTCCAGCATGGCGCCGGCCTGCTTGCCGACCGATGCCAGTTGCTGCATCGCCTGACGAATATCGCCGCGCTGGTCGGCGATGGTCCCGGTGGTTTGCTCCAGATGCTCAAGGGTCTTGCTGATGCGCTCGACGTTCTCCGAAGAAAACATCTGATTGGCGTTGTGCATCAGCATGGACACGCCAGCCATCAGGTCGCCGCTGTCACTCAACAAGCGAGCGATAGGCGAGGGCGATGCAATAATTGTCGGTAACTCACCGTCCTTGCCCTTGAGCTTCGGACTCTGCGGAGTACCGCCACTGAGTTGAATGATCGAGGTCCCGGTGATCCCGGTCAGCGCCAATATGGCCCGGGTGTCTTCCTTGATCGGCGTATCACCGCCCAGACGAATCCGCGCCAACACCCGGCGCGGGTCTTTCGGGTCCAGGCGCAGGGTCACCACGTCGCCGACCTTGATCCCGCTGTACTGCACGGCACTGCCCTTGGACAGGCCGCTGACCGCCTCGTTGAAGACGACTTCGTAATCCTTGAACTCGGTGTCGACGCTGGACTTGGCCAGCCACAAACCGAAGAGCAGGGCGCCCGCCACCACAATCACGGTGAACAGGCCGATCAATACATGATGGGCTCGGGTTTCCATGTCAGACCTCCTTAAGCTGTTGAGCGGCGGTCAGCGCCGCGCGGCCGCGAGGGCCGTGGAAGTATTCGTGAATCCACGCGTCGTCAGTTTCCGAGACTTTCTCGATGGCATCCGCCACCAGCACTTTTTTCTGCGCCAGCACCGCCACGCGGTCGGTGATGGTGTAGAGCGTGTCGAGGTCGTGGGTGACCAGAAACACACTCAGGCCCAACGCATCGCGCAGGGTCAGGATCAATTGATCGAAAGCCGCCGCGCCAATCGGATCGAGGCCAGCGGTGGGTTCGTCGAGAAACAGGATGTCCGGGTCCAGCGCCAGCGCGCGGGCCAGTGCCGCACGCTTGATCATGCCGCCGGACAGCGAAGCGGGGTACTTGTCGGCCGCCGACAGCGGCAACCCGGCCAAGGCCATTTTCACTGCCGCCAGGTGCTCGGCGTCCTCTCGGCTCAAACCGGCATGCTCGATCAGGGGCAGGGCGACGTTCTCGGTGACCGTCAGCGAAGAGAACAGGGCGCCTTTCTGGAACAGCACGCCGAAGCGCCGTTCGACCATCGAGCGTTCGTGTTCGGACAGCGTCGGCAGGTTTTTACCGAAGACCTTCACCACCCCTTCGCTGGGCTGGCGCAAGCCGACGATGCTGCGCAACAGCACCGATTTACCGCTGCCGGAACCGCCGACCACGGCAAGGATTTCGCCCTTGTACAAATCCAGGTCGAGGTTCTCATGCACGCTCTGGCGACCGAAGCGATTGCACAGACCGCGGACTTCGATCACCGCCTCGGAGGGCGCTCGGGGTAGACGACTCACCAGCCCATCTCCATGAAAAACAGCGCGGCCACGGCGTCGAGCACGATCACCACGAAAATCGACTGCACCACGCTCGACGTGGTGTGGGCGCCGACGGACTCGGCGCTGCCGCTGACTTTGAAGCCTTCAAGACAGCCGATCGCGGCGATCAGGAACGCGAAGATCGGCGCTTTGACGATCCCCACCAAAAAATGCTGAACACCGATGTCGGTTTGCAGCAACGACAGAAACATCGCCGGCGAGATATCCAGCGACACCGCGCAAACCACACCGCCGCCGACGATCCCCGAAAGCATCGCCAGAAAGGTCAGCATCGGCAGCGCGACCAGCAGGGCCAACACGCGCGGCACCACCAGCAGCTCCATCGGGTCGAGGCCCAAGGTGCGGATGGCGTCGATTTCCTCGTTGGCTTTCATCGAGCCGATCTGCGCGGTGAACGCACTGGCGGTGCGACCGGCCATCAGGATCGCGGTCAGCAACACACCGAACTCGCGCAGGAAGGAGAACGCCACCAGGTCCACGGTGAAAATACTCGCGCCAAAACTCGCCAACACCGTCGCCCCGAGAAACGCCACCACCGCGCCCACCAGGAAGGTCAGCAGGGCAACGATAGGCGCGGCGTCGAGGCCGGTCTGTTCGATGTGCGCCACCATCGGCGTAATGCGCCAGCGTTTCGGGCGAAACAGGCCGCGGGCGATGGTTTCCAGAATCAGGCCGACGAAACCCAGCAATTGCAGGGTGTCCTGCCAGACCGCGTCAACCGCGCGGCCGATGCGGGTCAGCAGTTGAATGCCGACGCTGATTTCCGGCTCTTTGATCGGCACGCAGAAGTCGGTCAGCGAGCAATAGACGGTCTGCAACAAGGCTCGGTCGGCCGAGGACAGTGTGCAATCGGGGTGTTCGGCGGATCGGCCCAAACGCTCGGACCCGAGCAACTCCACCAGCAGCGACGCGCCGGCGGTGTCGAGCGCGCCGAGGCCGTTGAGGTCGATGTGAGTGCTGTCGTCGTATTGGCCGCGGAGCTTTTCGCTCAGGTGCTTGAGATCGGCGTAATGGGCAAGCGTCCAGTCACCCGTGACCCGCAACTGAGCAGGGGAGTGAGAGGTGTCCAGTCGGGCACTGCCAGGCATTGTGCTGCTGGTCATAAGCTCCGTGCTTTATCGGCTATTAGGCAGCTCTATGTAATAGCACGAACGGGTTACTTTGCGGCAGTCGCCGGCGTGTTGTCCTTTACCACGAAGCGCAACACACCGATGACCTGGCCATCTTCAGTCAGCACCCGAACCTGCCATTTACCTGCGGGGTTGCCGGGGAAATTCTGCTTGTGGGTCCAGGCCCGATAGCCTTCCTTGCGCCCGCCGTGGATGTCCAGGGGGATGCGGTCGACCTCTTTGCCGTTGAACTGCCACACGTGGTAGATCCGCTCATCCAGACCGCGCGGGGCGTTGATCGCGGTGTAGGCATACAGCCCGTCACCACGGATCTGGTCGGCGCTGACTTCTTCCAGACTCTTGCCAGGTGTGCGGTCCTGCATTTGCGTGCTGATCGCCACGTCGGTCATCCACAAGGTCGCCGGAGGCACCCAAGACCGAAGCACCCAACCGAGCGCGCCGATGCCCAGCGTGATACTGAGAATCGCCAAGGCGTTGCGCACGGTACGAATCGGGAAGATCGACGCCAGGCTCGGGAACGACAGCACGACGGCGGTGCCCAGGGCCAGTTTGAAGCTCTGAGCGGTGGTCAGGTGCAGGATGATGGGCAGGGCGGTCAGCAGTGCAGCGAACAGCGTCAGTGTGTGCAGTGCCAGGAACGCCCAGCGCCGGGGGGCCAGCCATTTGTAGTAGAGCGGGTCGATAATGGAAATCAGCGCGGCGATGCCCAGCAGCCCGGTAAAGAACAGCTGGCCGCTGTTCCAGGTGGTGGTGATAAAAAAGAACGGCAGGACGAAGAACAGGCTTTCCTGGTGGATCATCTGCGTGGCGTAGCGCAGTAGAGGTTGGGGGATTTCGCGTTTGAAGATCCTGGCGAACAGCTTGGTCAGGCTGTTTTCCAGCATCAGCCAGATCCAGCTGACCAGCATGATGGTGGTGATCCAGGTCGCCAGACCTTGCTGGCGATCCACCAGAATGAAGCTGCCGACCCCGGAAATGAAACCACCGAGCGCAATGACCCCTGGGTAGCGCTTCATCAATTCCAGGATGCGCTGGACGTATAGGGTCAGAGTAGGCATTCGGCGGTTCGCAATAGTCGTGGGAAAAATCCTCGACAGGGTAACCGCCGAGGGTCGGCGTGGCGAGGGGCTGCGATCCGATCACAAAACCCTTGTAGCAGCTGGCGTAGCCTGCGTTCGGCTGCGAAGCAGTCGTAAAATCATTCAACGCGGTCCGTCAGGTTTATCTGACATACCGGATTGGCGACTGCTTCGCAGCCGAACGCAGGCTGCGCCAGCTGCTATGTATGGACTCGCCCCCACGTTCAACCTGCTTTTTGAACACTGCTACCCGGTTGCATCTATGTATGAGGCCTGTTCGAGGAAGCCTTCAACGGCTTCTGGCCAACATTGGGTAAG
>NZ_JAGYGJ010000033.1:0-68857 GCF_019947405.1 Pseudomonas sp. GL-B-26
GGTCCGACGTTTCGGGAGGGCTGGGGTGAGGGGTGGATCCGGAGTCAGCCCCACATCCCTAATATCACCACCCCCAATCCACCCCATCAGCTAAAGAGTGCGAATTTTCCCACCCTAAGCTAACCTGCGGCCATGTTTTACGAGGTCGACTAATGCACATTCACATTCTTGGTATCTGCGGCACTTTCATGGGTTCGATGGCGGTTCTGGCCAAAGAGCTGGGCCATCACGTGACGGGCTCCGATGCCAACGTCTATCCGCCGATGAGCACGCAGCTAGAGGCTCAGGGCATTGAGTTGACCCAAGGCTACGACCCGGCGCAGCTCGATCCGGCACCGGATCTGGTGGTGATCGGCAATGCCATGTCTCGCGGCAACCCGGCTGTCGAATACGTGCTGAACAAAGGCCTGCCCTACGTTTCCGGCCCGCAATGGCTGGCGGATCACGTGCTGCAAGGTCGCTGGGTACTGGCCGTCGCCGGTACCCACGGCAAAACCACCACCAGCAGCATGCTCGCCTGGGTGCTGGAACACGCGGGCATGAGCCCGGGTTTCCTGATCGGCGGCGTGCCGCAAAACTTCTCGGTGTCCGCTCGTCTGGGTGGCACACCGTTCTTCGTGATCGAAGCCGATGAATACGACAGCGCGTTCTTCGACAAGCGCTCCAAGTTCGTTCACTACCGCCCGCGCACGGCGATCCTGAATAACCTGGAATACGATCACGCCGACATCTTCCCTGATCTGCCAGCCATCGAGCGGCAATTCCACCATTTGGTGCGGACCATCCCGAGCGAAGGCCTGGTGATTCATCCGACCACCGAGCCGGCGTTGCAGCGTGTGATCGAGATGGGCTGCTGGACCCCGGTGCAAACCACCGGCGCCGGCGGTCAGTGGCAGGTCAAACTGCTGAGCGAAGACGGCTCGAAATTCGAAGTGATGTTCGAAGGTGTCGCTCAAGGTGTGGTCGAGTGGGACATGACCGGCCAACACAACGTCGCCAATGCTCTGGCCACGTTGGCTGCGGCGCGCCACGTCGGTGTTGTGCCGTCCATGGGCATCGCTGCGCTGAGCGCATTCAAAAGCGTCAAGCGCCGGATGGAGAAAGTCGCGGAGGTCCGTGGCATTACCATCTATGACGACTTCGCTCACCATCCGACGGCTATTGCGACGACCCTCGACGGTCTGCGCAAGCGCATCGGCGATGCACCGTTGATTGCGATCATCGAACCGCGTTCCAACTCCATGAAGCTCGGTGCTCACCGCGACGGCTTGCCGGAAAGCGTGGTCGATGCCGATCAGGTGATCTGGTACGCGCCGGCCAACCTCGGTTGGGATCTGGGGGCTATTGCTGCGTTGTGCACGGTGCCGTCGATCGTCAGCGAATCGCTTGAAGGCATTATCGAGCGCGTGAAGAGCCAAGCCCAGCCCGGCACTCACGTGGTGATCATGAGCAACGGCGGCTTCGGCGGCCTGCACGGCAAACTCGCCGAGGCGCTGCAATGAACAACGGCCCGGAACGCATCACGCTGGCGATGACCGGCGCTTCGGGCGCCCAGTACGGTTTGCGCCTGCTTGACTGTCTGATTCGTGAAGACCGCGAGGTGCACTTCTTGATCTCCAAGGCTGCGCAACTGGTGATGGCCACTGAGACTGACGTTACGCTGCCGCCGAAAACCCAGATGATGCAGGCCTTCCTCACCGAATACACCGGCGCTGCCGCCGGACAGATTCGGGTGTATGGCAAGGAAGACTGGATGTCGCCGGTGGCCTCGGGCTCCGGCGCGCCAGCGGCGATGGTGGTGGTGCCGTGTTCCACCGGGACCTTGTCGGCTATTGCGACGGGGGCCTGCAACAACCTGATCGAGCGTGCCGCCGACGTCACCTTGAAGGAACGTCGTCAGCTGATTTTGGTGCCGCGAGAGGCGCCGTATTCGAGCATCCATCTGGAGAACATGCTCAAGTTGTCGAACATGGGCGTGACGATTTTGCCGGCGTCGCCCGGTTTTTATCATCAGCCGCAAACCATCGACGACTTGATCGATTTTGTCGTGGCGCGAATTCTCAATCTGCTGAACATTCCCCAGGACATGCTGCCGCGTTGGGGCGAACACCATCTGACCAGCGATGAATAAGCTGCTGGCGATTGCGCTGGCGCTGCAATTGGCTGGCTGCGCCACGGCGCGAACGCTTGATGCCGCCAAGCCAGGGGCGCCGGTGGTGTATTCGGGGACGCGTCTGGATTTGTATGCCATGAACGGCGGCTGCTGCGCCATGGACCGCTTCGGCGCCGAAGCCCCGAGCTACCCCGGCGTCGATCTGCCGGCCAGCGCGTTGCTCGACACGCTGTTGTTACCGCTGTCGGTACTCACGGTGATCGGGGTCAGTTTTCAGGCAACGGGCGGATTGTAGGAGAGCCATGTGGCGAGGGGGCTTGCCCCCGTTGGGCTGCAAAGCAGCCCCAAAACCGGCCATCTCCATTTTTCAGATACACCGCGAGCTATGGATTTACGACTGCTGCGCAGCCGAACGGGGGCAAGCTCCCTCGCCACAGGTCCGCGGGTTATTTACCGAGCTTGCGCAACTCATCCGACTCGACAATCCGCACCCCATCCTGCTCTTCCAGCGCCAGTCGCCACATGGCGCGGGCCAGTTGGCAGGCTTCGATGCCGCGGTATTTGCCGGGGATCAAGCGGGACAAGGGCCCAACGAATTGCTCAGCCATACGCGGTTCGAGACGTTCGCCCAGCAGCAACGAAGGTCGGCAAATGGTCAGTTGCGGCCAGTCCTGTGCGCGCAATGCATATTCCATTTCGCCTTTGACCCGGTTGTAGAAAATAGGGGACCTGCGATCAGCCCCCAGTGCACTGATCACGATCAGGTGCCGTGCGCCCATCTCCCGTGCACGTTTGGCGAATGCCACCACCATGTCCAGGTCCACCGCGCGAAACGCCTGTTCCGAGCCGGCTTTCTTGATGGTGGTACCCAGGCAGCAGTAGGCGATGTCGACGCGACCATTCAATTGCGGCAGAAACACCGCAGGGTCGCCAACCGGGTTTTCCAGATGGGGATGCTCGGCCAACGGCCGGCGTGAGGGCGCCAATACCCGTGAAATCGTTGGCTCATTGAGCAAACGGTCAAGAAGATGTTCACCGGTCAAACCGGTAGCTCCGGCAAGCAGTACGTGCTGAGGCGTCAAGTACATAGTGTTTCCCCCTTGATACTATTCAGCTTAGTTGCTCTTTGCATCCTTGCTGCTGATGGAGACACTTTGCAATGCCTTTCGTGCCTGCTGCTTGCGTAACAGCTGCCAGTGAGAGAGAACGGTTTTCGGTGCCCAGATCTGCGGTTCAGAGGCTTCGAAGCTGTCCGCCAGTTCACGTTCGGCGACGGTGGCCCTGGCCAGTTTGAAGGCTTGCTCCAGGTCGTCGGTCTGGTTCAGTGCCTGGGCGAACAGCGCATCGCCGAAGTAGGTGAAGTTGGCTTCTTCCGAGCAGCCGAAGGACACGCGGTCAGCGCGCGAGGCGGTCATGATCAGGGTGCGTTCATCCTTGAGCGCGGGAATGAAGCCACCGGAGTAGCAGGACGAAATCACGATGATCTTGTCGCGGTTTTTCAGCGGAGAGAGCACCGCGGCGAGTTCGTCGGCCGGCAGATCGGACAGTTCCATGCGCGGCTGGTCGAGCACCAGTTCGTGTTCGCTGGTGCCGTGGCTGGTCATGTAGATGAAGATCAAGTCTTCCGGGCCACTGCGCTCGGCCAGGGCGGCGGCGGCACGGCGCAGGTTCTCCCGGGTGGCCATCGGCCGGTCGACGAGGTGGTCGCGATGGTTCACCAGGCGGATCTGGCCAAACGCACCAAAGCGGCTGCTGAGCATGTTGCTGACGTAATCGGATTCGCGCAGGAACACGCTTTGCTTGCCGTCACCACCGAGTGTCAGGGTGTACAACTCGACTGCCGGGGTCGAAGCCGGCACGTTGGACAGTGCATCGTCGAGCAAACGACCCTGGGCCAGCAAACCGAGTTCCAGGCTGTCAGGCAGCAGCTTGCCATCGGCATCGCGAACACGCTGGCCATTGATCCACGTACCGCTTTGCACCGTGCCGTCAGTCAGCACCAGGGTGCCGCGCCCCGAGTAACTGTCACCGTCGAACTGGCCGATGTAGAAGCTGCCGTCGGACAGGTTCAATCGACCTTGGCCGGTGAAGCGCCAATCGCTGAACTGGCCGATGTAATGGCTGCCGTCGGCGCCGATCAACTCGCCCTTGCCGTTCAGCGACCCTTCCTTGAATTGACCGAGCCAGACATCACCGTCGGCGTTCTCGTAGCGGCCCTTGCCGTGCAGCTGGTTGTTCTTGAAGCCACCGACATAGATATCGCCGTCGGCGCTGTTGAAAGTCCCGTTGCCTTCGAGCTGACCGTCGACGAAATGCCCGGTGAACTGATTGCCGCTGGCGTCGCCCCGTTGGCCTTCGCCGTTGGGTTTTCCGTGGGCGAACTGGCCCTGATACGAGCTGCCGTCTTCGAGTTCGAGACGACCGAGCCCTGAATATTGATCGGCCTTGAATTCACCGCGGTAGGTCATACCGTTTTCTTTGAGGGTGCCTTCGCCGTCCCGTCGACCGGCTTTGAAACCGCCGGTGAAGCTGCTGCCGCTGGTGGTCAGTGTGCCCTTGCCGTCGAACAGCCCGAGATTGAATCCGCCGCGATAGACTTCGCCGTTACTGCCGTGCCATTCGCCCTGGCCATGCCATTGGCCCTTGTCGAAATCGCCGGCGTACCAGCTGCCGTTCGGGTAATCGATACGGCCCTGGCCTTGCAGCAATCCGTTGACCAGTTCACCGCGATAGCGTCCGCCGTCCGGCAAGCGGGCGTCAGGGGGCAACAGCGATTCGCCGTCGCCGCAAGCGGTGAGCAATAGGGTCAGAGCGAGGAGTGCAAGTGGGCGCATAGCGGGATCCGGGCAATTAGGCGACCGAGTATGCCGCAGCTGTTTGACCTTATATAGCCAGGAAACAGGAGAGGGCGCGAAACAGCGTGAGCTGCTTCGCATCCGGGATGGGTTACACGAAGCAGAGCGACAGTGGCTCGGCGATGTAGGCCGGTTTGTCCGAGCCTTCGATCTCAAGCGTGGCGGTGGCCTTGAGCAGCCATTGGCCGGGTTTCTTCTCGGTGACTTCGTTCATGTCGACCTTGAGTCGTACCCTGGAGTTGACCTTCACTGGCTGGATGAAACGCACGGTATCCAGACCGTAGTTGACCACCATCTTCGCCCCTTCAGGGAGGATCAGGATGTCTTCCATCAGTTTGGGGATCAGCGACAGCGACAGGAAACCGTGTGCAATGGTGCTGCCAAATGGCGTTTGCGCGGCTTTGACCGGGTCGACGTGGATGAACTGATAGTCCCCTGTGGCTTCGGCGAACAGGTTGATGCGCTCCTGATCGATGGTGAGCCATTCGGAACGTCCGAGTTCCTTGCCGACATAATCTTTGAGCTCTGCAACTGGAACATAGGGCATTGAGACTCTCCTTGGGTTCATCGGTTTTATAGTTTTGAGGTGGGGGGATTTGACCTCCCGGATTACCACTTTAGATCAACATGGCAAATGGCTCCGGTCAACTGACCATGATTTTGGCGAATGCCGGTCTATAGCGTTGGCGTGCTTATAATGCTCGGCCCGCTTGTGCGGGATGATATTGGCGGGAGATGACGGATGTTGTTACGTGGCCTGACCTGGCTGGTGCTGTTCCAATTGCTGGGCACAGCCCTCAACCACTTGTTTTTACCGGTGCTGCCGGGGCCGATTGTCGGCCTGCTGTTGCTGCTGGTATTCCTGATCAGCCGTGGCCAGGTCGGCGAACCGCTGAGCCTCGCGGCCAGCAGTCTGCTGCGTTACCTGCCGTTGCTGCTGGTGCCGCCAGCCGTAGGTGTGATGGTTTACGCCAAAGACATTGCCGCAGATTTCTGGGCCATCGTCGGTGCGCTGGTGTTGTCACTGTTGCTGTCCATGGCCTTCGCCGGTGTGCTGATGCAGCGCATGGTCAAGCGTCACGCTCACCGTGAGGGCGGCCAATGATCTTCGACTGGCACGGCGCCTGGACGTCGGTGATTCATCATCCGTTGTTCGGTATCGGTATTACGCTGGGGGCTTATCAGCTGGTGCTGGCGGCGTTCGAGAAAACCCGCTGGATCTTTCTGCAACCGGTACTGGTCTCGATGCTGCTGGTGATCGGTGTACTGGTGGGTTGCGGCCTGACCTATGCCGAGTACCGCAAGAGCACCGAGATCCTCAGCATCCTGCTGGGGCCTGCGACCGTTGCGCTGGCTGTGCCGCTGTACCTCAATCTGCGACGCATTCGGCAGTTGTTCTGGCCGATATTTACTACGCTGGTGATAGGTGGCGTCGTCGCCACCGGCATGGGCGTATTGCTGGGCTGGTCGTTTGGTGCCGAACACATGATCCTGATGACCATGGCGCCGAAGTCGGTGACGTCGCCGATTGCCATGCTGGTGGCAGAGCAGATCGGTGGTGTTGCGGCGCTGGCGGCAGTGTTCGTGTTGATTACCGGGGTGATCGGGGCGATATTCGGGCCGAGTCTTTTGACCAGGCTGGGTGTGCACAGTCCTGAGGCGCGCGGTATGGCACTGGGCATGACGGCGCACGCGGTCGGCACTGCGGTGGCGATGCAGGAAAATGAAGAATGCGGCGCCTTCGCGGCGCTGGCGATGAGTCTGATGGGCGTGGCCACGGCAGTTTTCCTGCCGTTGGCGGTGTCGATGGTGGTGTAAGGAAATGTCTATGAGCTTGCCGCTTTTTCCGCTGAACACAGTGTTGTTTCCTGGCTGCATCCTCGATTTGCAGATCTTCGAGGCGCGCTACCTGGACATGATCAGTCGCTGCATGAAACAGGGCGGCGGCTTCGGCGTGGTGTGCATCCTCGACGGCGAAGAAGCCGGCATCGCCCCGGCGGGCTACGCGCTGGTCGGATGCGAGGCGCTGATCACTGATTTCAAACAGCAGGACAATGGCTTGCTGGGCATTCGGGTGCAGGGCGGACGGCGTTTCCATGTGTTGCGCACCGAGATTCAGCGCGATCAGCTGACCGTCGCCGAGGTCGAGTGGCTGGAGGACGAACCTGAGCAACCGCTGCAGGACGAGGACGCCGACCTGGTTGCGCTGCTCAAAGCCTTGGCCGAACACCCGATGGTCGAAGCGTTGAACATGGGCACTGAAGCAACCGGGCAGCAGTCACTGGCCAATCAGTTGGCGTACCTGTTGCCGTTTGCCGAAGTGGACAAGATCGACCTGCTGCAACTCGATGATCCGCAGCAGCGACTGGATGCGATTCAGGCGCTGCTGGATGAGTTGCAGGGTGAGTTGTTTGCCTGATCAGTAGGCATACCGCAACATCGCATGCGGCAAATGCCGCAGCGCGAAGAACCCGAACAGCGCTACCATCGCCGGCAACACCAGCCACCAGACCTTCGGTGGCATGGCGTTGAGCGGCGCCGGGCGCTGACTCAGCCACAAGCTCGCCGCACACACGCACGCTGCCAGCATCGCGCCGGCCAGCACATCCGTTGGCCAGTGCGCGCCCAGGTACACCCGGGACAGGGCAATCGCCAGCGCTGGCAAGCAGCCTAACAGCAGCCAGGTCAGACGCATGCGCGGTGGTTGTCCGCGGCCGGCCAGCACGGCCAGTGTCAGAAACAGCGCAAAAGAACCCGAGGCGTGGCCGCTGGGCATGCTGTAGCTGGTCAGGGGATCGCTCAACACTTCCGGGCGTACACGGGCGAAAAAGTGTTTGGTCACGGTGTTGCCCAGCGCGGTGCACAGCAGGGTGCTACCGGCGAAAATCGCCTGGCGCCATTGCCGGGTGAGCAACAGCAAACCCGTCAGCAGGGCGCTGAACAACAGCATGTTGCGAAACTCGCCGATCAGCGTGAACGTCACCGCCACTTCATCGAGTAGCGGGCTGCGGTGTTCCTGCACCAGGGTCATCACACCCTGATCGAGGGCGGTCAGGTGTGGATAGCCGATAAACAGTCCGGCCAGAATCAGGAAGCTCATTCCGGTAATTAGCATCGTCGCTTTGCGATGACGGCGCAGACTGCTGGTGGCGCTCAAGCCCACCATGACGACGATGCTGCCGGCGACGATGCCGGCCTCAGGCCAGAAACCCTCTGGCAACGGCAGGCGAATCGCCGCCCCTGTGGCCCAGCCGGGCAGCAGGTAGGCAACGCTCCAACCGGCGGCAGCCAGCAGGCTGACGGCGGCGAAGCGCGGGAAGGGCATGTCGAACATCCCCGCGACCATCGGTAACATCGGCCGCAGCGGGCCGATGAAACGTCCGACCAACAGGCTGGCGATGCCGTACCGCTGGAAATACGCCTCGGCCCCGGCGATCCATTCCGGATGATGGCGCAACCCTGGCAGGCGCCGGATGTTCTGATGGAAATGTCGCCCGAGGAAGTACGAAATGATGTCGCCCAGCACGCCGCCGAGGAACCCCAGCAACAGTGTTTCGCCCAGCGACAGCGCGCCGCTGCCGGCCAGTACCGCCACGGCAAACAGCAGCACCGTGCCGGGCACGATCAGCCCGGCAATCGCCAGGCATTCCACACAGGCCACTATGAACACCGCCGCGGCCAGCCATTGCGGGTTGACCGTCAACCAACCGGTCACGCTATCGAGCCATGGGCCCATAAAAACAACTCCATCAAATAATCAATCGGTCCCAAGGGACGAACACAATCTTCAAAAAACACTACAGATCCCATGTGGGAGCGACCTGTGGCGAGGGGGCTTGCCCCCGTTTGAGTGCGTAGCACTCACAAAATCTTTGGCACAACATCAATTTTGGGGCCGCTTCGCAGCCCAACGGGGGCAAGCCCCCTCGCCACAAGTCGCTCCCACAGGGGGGATTTTCATTGTTCATGTCAGCAAAAAATAATCGCGACCTTCGACCTGACCCCGCCGCAGCGGGTTTCTCGTGCAATACGGCGCGTAAGCCACATCGACGAAGCGGTACATCAAATGCTCATCGCGCCCGTGGGGAATGCCCAGGCGCGTGGTTTGTATGATGTGAACAGGCGCCGGGCCGACATCCTCCACCAGCAGCACTTCATGGTCGAAGCGCTTGGCGTCCCAGACCGGCACCTTCAGGCCCAGCGCCTTGCAAAGCAAAGTCTGTCCGGCGCAAAGCTTTTGCGAGGGGCGAGGGCGACCTTGGGCGTCGGGATTGTTCAACAGCATCTGCGCCAGGCTCGCCGGCCCGCTCAAGTCATCAACCCACGGATAGGCGGATTTGATCAGCACAGCATTGCCCGGACCCTGTGCGCTGAAGTTCAGGGAATCGCCGCCACGGGCGTAGTACATATAGATGTGGCCGCCATCCAGAAACAAAGCCTTACGTTTTTCTGTGTAGCCGAGGGAGGCGTGGCTGCCTTTTTCTTCGAAGTAATAGGCTTCAGTCTCGATAATCCGGGCACTGAGCCACAGGTCGCCGACCCGGTGACGGATGACTTTACCGAGTAAGTCCCGGGCCAGCGTTTGGGCATCTCTGTCGAAAAATGCATCCGCGAGCCCCTTGGGCAGGCTCGTCGCGGACGTGCGAACAGTCAGATTGGTCATGATGAACGGCGTTTATCAGGGCTGATTGAGTCGCGATGATAACAATTTGCAGCTTAATCACGGCTGAACGTCGGCAAATTGCCCTCCATTTCGACCATCCGCCCGTCACCGCTGTTAGTCGAGGGACGCGACAGCTATAATCTGCCGCTTTACTCTTTACCAAGACCTTAGCAAAGACCACTCCAGACCATGACTGAGTCCGTTCTTGACTACATGACCCGATTGGGTCGCGCTGCCCGCGAAGCTTCTCGCGTCATCGGCCGTGCCAGCACCGCGCAGAAAAACCGCGCCTTGCAGGCTGCTGCCAATGCGTTGGACGCTGCTCGCGCCGAGCTGACGGCTGCCAATGAACTGGATTTGGCCGCTGGCCGCGCCAATGGTCTTGAGCCTGCATTGCTTGAGCGTCTGGCGCTGACCCCGGAACGCATCGACGGCATGATCGTCGGTTTGCGTCAGGTAGCGGCTCTGCCGGACCCGGTCGGTGCGATCCGCGACATGAGCTTTCGGCCGTCGGGCATCCAAGTCGGCAAGATGCGCGTGCCGTTGGGCGTGATCGGGATCATCTACGAATCCCGGCCGAACGTGACCATCGATGCCGCCAGCCTGTGCCTGAAGTCCGGCAACGCGACCATCCTGCGCGGCGGCTCCGAGGCGATTCATTCCAACCGTGCCATTGCCGCCTGCATCCAGCGCGGCCTGGCCGAAGCCGATTTGCCTGCCGCCGTGGTGCAAGTGGTCGAAACCACTGACCGTGCCGCCGTTGGCGCACTGATCACCATGCCTGAATACGTCGACGTTATCGTGCCCCGTGGCGGCCGTGGCCTGATCGAGCGCGTTAGCCGTGACGCCCGCGTGCCGGTTATCAAGCACCTGGACGGCATCTGCCACGTTTACGTCAGTGCCCACGCTGATCTGCCGAAAGCCCAGCGCATCGCGTTCAACGCCAAGACTTACCGCTATGGTATCTGCGGTGCCATGGAAACCCTGCTGGTGGACCAATCGGTCGCCAAGGATTTCCTGCCATCGATGGCGGCACAGTTCCGCGAAAAAGGCGTCGAGCTGCGCGGCTGCGAACGCACCCGGGCGATCATCGAGGCTGTTGCCGCTAGCGAAGAAGACTGGAACACCGAGTACCTGGCGCCGATTCTTTCGATCCGTGTGGTCGACGGGCTGGACCAGGCCATCGAACACATTAATAAGTACGGCTCCCATCACACCGATTCGATCGTCAGCGAAAACCTTGCCGACACCCGGCGTTTCGTCGCGGAAGTCGATTCGTCGTCGGTGATGATCAATACCCCGACGTGCTTCGCCGATGGCTTCGAATACGGATTGGGTGCCGAGATTGGCATTTCTACTGATAAGCTGCACGCCCGCGGCCCGGTGGGCCTCGAAGGTCTGACCTGCGAGAAGTACATCGTGGTCGGTGATGGCCAGTTGCGCGGCCAGGCGTCGGTCTGACTTGGGCGACCTCGACCTGTCAGCCCTGGAAGCCGCCAGCGAGCCTGCCCCTCGACGTATTGGCGTGCTGGGCGGGACCTTCGACCCGGTGCACATCGGCCATTTGCGCGGTGCGCTAGAAGTTGCCGAATCGCTGGCGCTCGACGAGTTACGTCTGACACCCAGTGCCAGACCGCCGCATCGCGGTACGCCGCAGGTGTCGGCGAAAGACCGTCTGGCGATGGTCGAGTGCGCGGTGGCCGGTGTGGCGCCGTTAGTGGTGGACGCCCGCGAATTGCAGCGGGACAAACCGTCCTACACCATCGACACCCTGGAACTGATGCGCGCAGAACTTGCCGCCTCCGACCAGGTTTTTCTACTTTTGGGCTGGGACGCATTTTGCGGCCTGCCCACTTGGCACCGCTGGGAAGAGTTGCTCCAGCATTGCCACATCCTGGTGCTGCAACGCCCGGATGCCGACAGCGAACCGCCGGATGCCTTGCGCAATCTGTTGGCGGCACGCTCGGTGAGCGACCCGCTGGCCCTCAAAGGGCCGAGCGGACAGATTGCATTCGTCTGGCAGACACCGCTCGCGGTATCCGCCACCCAGATCCGTCAACTGCTGGCCAGCGGTAAGTCGGTACGTTTCCTGGTGCCCGACGCGGTCCTGGCCTACATCGATGCGCACGGACTCTACCGTGCGTCGAACTGAAAAAGGGCGCGCTTCAAAACACGTGAACGCGTGTACCGAAGCGCCCGAACATACGAGCAAAACGAGTTTTATATGACGAACAAAGACGTAACTAAAGTAAAGCGCAAAGGCACGTTCAAGAGCGCCCCACTGCCAGTAGAAGTTCCAACCGGCCCTGAGCTGCGCGGCGAAGAGCTGGTCAAGGTTGCCGTAGCGGCCCTGGAAGACGTGAAAGGCCAGGACATTCAGGTAATCGACGTTCGTGAAAAGCAGAGCATCACTGACTTCATGATCATCGCTACCGGTACCTCCAACCGCCAGATCGGCGCGATGCTGGATAAGGTCCGCGAGGCGGTCAAAGCCCTGGGTGTCAAGCCGCTGGGTGAAGAAGGCAAGGGCGACAGCGACTGGGTCCTGCTGGATATGGATGATGTCATCGTGCACATGATGACCGCTTCGGCTCGTCAGTTTTACGACCTGGAGCGTCTGTGGTCCGGTGCAGAACAGAGCCGTGCTCTGAACGCGGCTCACCACAGCCCGGAAAACACCCATGAGCATTTCGTCAAGCTCAACAAAGACCAGCAATAAGGGACCGCTGTGCGACTGCGACTGATCGCCGTCGGTTCACGCATGCCCAAGTGGGTGGAAGAAGGCTGGCATGAATATGCCAAGCGTCTTCCGTCCGAGCTGGCGCTGGAACTGGTGGAAATACCGCTCAACACCCGTGGCAAGAACGCCGACGTGGCGCGCTTCATCCGTCAGGAAGGCGAAGCCATGCTGGCCAAGGTCGGGCCGAACGAGCGCGTTGTGACCCTCGAAGTCCACGGCAAGCCCTGGAGCACCGAGCAGTTGGCGGTCGAGCTCGATCGCTGGCGGCTGGACTCGCGCACGGTGAATTTCATGGTCGGCGGCCCCGAAGGGCTGGCGCCGGAAGTCTGTGCCCGAGCCGATCAGCGCTGGTCATTGTCGCCGTTGACGTTGCCGCACCCGCTGGTGCGAATCCTGATCGGCGAACAGCTGTATCGTGCCTGGACAGTCTTGTCCGGCCACCCTTACCACAAGTAGTTCTGCCCTCATGTCCCAGCCGATCCGCATCAAGGACCACGAAAAAGACGCCCGTCTGGTGCGTGGCCGCGTCGTGTTCGGGGCAATTGCGGTCGTGACGCTGATCTGTGTGCTGATCGCGCGGCTGTATTTCCTTCAGGTGATCCAGTACGAGTACCACTCGACCCTGTCGGAAAACAACCGCGTCCATGTGCAGCCGATTCCACCGACTCGGGGCTTGATCTTCGATCGCAATGGCGTGGTGGTGGCGGATAACCGGCCCAGCTTCAGCCTGAGCATGACCCGCGAGCGTTCCGGCGACTGGCAGCAAGTGCTCGACGTGATCGTCGAAGTGCTGGAGCTGACGCCCGAGGATCGGGTGATCTTCGAGAAACGCATGCGTCAGGGGCGTCGGCCGTTCGAGCCGGTGCCGATCCTGTTCGAGCTGACCGAAGAACAGATCGCCCGCATCGCGGTGAACCAGTTCCGTCTGCCGGGTGTGGAAGTGGTCGCGCAGCTGGTGCGTCACTATCCGCAGGGCGCGCACTTTGCGCACTCGGTGGGATATATGGGGCGGATCAACGAGAAAGAGCTCAAGTCTCTGGACCCGGTGAGTTACAGCGGCACCCATCAAATTGGCAAAACCGGCATCGAGCGTTTCTACGAACCCGAATTGCACGGTCAGGTCGGTTACGAAGAAGTCGAGACCAACGCCCGCGGCCGCGTGCTGCGGGTACTCAAACGTACCGAGCCGATTTCCGGCAAGGACATCGTCCTGAGCCTGGACATCAAATTGCAGGAGGCCGCCGAAGCTGCACTCGGCGGTCGCCGTGGCGCAGTGGTGGCGCTGGACCCGAAAACCGGCGAAGTCCTGGCGATGGTCAGTCAGCCGAGTTTTGACCCGAACCTGTTCGTCACCGGCATCAGTTTCAAGGCCTATTCCGAGCTGCGCGATTCCATTGATCGGCCGCTGTTCAACCGCGTGCTGCGCGGCCTGTACCCGCCGGGCTCGACCATCAAACCGGCCGTGGCAATTGCCGGTCTGGATGCTGGCGTTGTGAACGCGTCGAGTCGGGTGTATGACCCCGGCTATTACCAGTTGCCCAACTACGATCACAAATACCGTAACTGGAACCGTACCGGTGACGGCTACGTCGATCTGGACACGGCGATCATGCGGTCCAACGACACCTACTTCTACGACCTGGCCCACAAACTGGGAATCGATCGGTTGTCGGCGTACTTGAGCAAGTTCGGCATCGGCCAGAAGGTTTCGCTGGACATGTTCGAAGAGTCGCCGGGGCTAATGCCTACACGTGAGTGGAAGCGTGCAACCCGGCGTCAGGCCTGGTTCCCCGGTGAAACGCTGATTCTCGGGATTGGTCAGGGCTACATGCAATCAACGCCCTTGCAGCTGGCCCAGGCCACGGCGCTGGTCGCGAACAAGGGTGTCTGGAACCGTCCGCACCTGGCCAAGACCGTCGAAGGCGAGCGGCCGAAGGATGAAAACCCGATGCCGGACATCATCCTGCGTGACCCGTCCGACTGGACCAAGGTCAACCACGGCATGCAACAGGTGATGCACGGTGCCCGGGGTACGGCACGCAAAGCGGCGATCGGCGCGCAATACCGCATCGCGGGCAAAAGTGGTACGGCTCAGGTGGTCGCGATCAAGCAGGGCGAGAAGTACGACCGCTCCAAGGTTCAGGAACGCCATCGCGACCACGCCTTGTTCGTCGGCTTCGCACCCGCCGACAACCCGCAAATCGTGGTGTCGGTGATGGTCGAGAACGGCGAGTCCGGTTCCGGCGTCGCCGCGCCCGTGGTGCGTCAAATCATGGACGCCTGGCTTCTGGACCAGGACGGTCGGTTGAAGGCCGAATACGCCAGCCCTATCAGTGCGGAGGCTACGGCCCGTGAAGAGTAATTTCGATCGCATCCTCTCCAGCGAGGATGTGATGCGTCGCCGCGCGACGCTGTTGCAACGCATGCACATTGACGGCCCGTTGCTGATCCTGCTGCTGACCCTCGCTGCCGGCAGCCTGTTCGTGCTGTATTCGGCCAGCGGTAAAAGCTGGGATCTGCTGGCCAAGCAAGCCACTTCGTTCGGCATCGGCCTGGTGTCGATGATCGTCATCGCCCAATTCGAGCCGCGCTTCATGGCCCGTTGGGTGCCGGTCGGTTATGTGGTCGGCGTGCTGTTGCTGGTCGTCGTGGACGTCATGGGCCACAACGCCATGGGCGCCACGCGCTGGATCAACATTCCCGGGGTGATCCGCTTCCAGCCCTCGGAATTCATGAAGATCCTGATGCCGGCGACTATCGCCTGGTATCTGTCCAAGCGCACGTTGCCGCCGCAGCTCAAGCATGTGGGCGTCAGTCTGTTTCTGATCGGCTTGCCGTTTATCCTGATCGTGCGTCAACCCGACCTCGGCACTTCGCTGCTGATCCTCGCCGGTGGCGCGTTCGTTCTGTTCATGGGTGGCCTGCGCTGGCGCTGGATTCTCAGCGTGATTGCCGCGGCTGTGCCAGTGGCGGTCGGCATGTGGTACTTCATCATGCACGACTACCAGAAGCAGCGAATCCTGACCTTCCTCGACCCCGAGAGCGATCCGCTGGGCACTGGCTGGAACATCATTCAATCGAAAGCCGCCATCGGTTCCGGCGGTGTGTTCGGCAAGGGCTGGTTGCTCGGTACCCAGTCGCACCTGGACTTCCTGCCGGAAAGCCACACCGACTTCATTATTGCGGTCATGGGCGAAGAATTCGGCCTGGTGGGCATCTGTGCACTGCTGCTGATTTACCTGCTGTTGATCGGCCGCGGACTGGTGATTACCGCTCAGGCCCAGACATTGTTCGGCAAACTGCTCGCGGGCAGCCTGACCATGACGTTTTTTGTTTACGTTTTCGTCAACATCGGTATGGTCAGTGGCCTGTTGCCGGTTGTGGGGGTGCCGTTGCCGTTCATTAGCTACGGAGGAACTTCGCTGGTGACGCTGCTGTCAGCGTTTGGGGTTTTGATGTCGATCCATACCCATCGCAAGTGGATCGCTCAGGTTTGAATAAGGTGAAGATTTCAATGCAAGTAATGCGTGGCTGGGCGACTCGATATGCGCCATGGGTCAGCCTGGTAAGCATCCTTGGCACAGCGCAGGAAGCGTTGGCCGGCGATTACGAAGGCTCACCACAGGTGGCCGAATTCGTCGGTGAAATGACCCGCGACTACGGTTTTGCCGGTGAACAACTGATGGGCGTGTTCCGCGAAGCCGAGCGCAAGCAGTCGATTCTGGACGCGATCTCGAAACCTGCCGAGCGGGTCAAGCAGTGGAACGAGTATCGCCCGATGTTCATCACCGACGCGCGCATCGCCCGTGGTGTGGACTTCTGGCGTCAGCACGAGGCGGTACTGGCCCGTGCCGAACAGGAATACGGCGTGCCGGCGCAGGTTATTGTTTCGATCATCGGCGTCGAGACCTTTTTCGGCCGCAATACCGGCAATTTTCGGGTAATCGACGCCTTGTCGACCCTGGGTTTCGACTATCCTCCCCGTGCCGAATTTTTCCGCAAGGAATTGCGTGAGTTCCTGTTGCTGGCCCGGGAAGAGCAGGTCGATCCGCTGACACTCAAAGGCTCTTACGCCGGAGCAATGGGCTTGCCGCAGTTCATGCCGAGCAGTTTCCGCGCCTATGCGGTGGACTTCGACGGTGACGGCCACATTAATATCTGGACCAATCCGGACGATGCCATTGGCAGCGTCGCCAGTTATTTCAAACGTCACGGCTGGGTCGCCGGCGAACCGGTGGTCAGCCGCGCCGATGTGCGTGGCGAACACGCAGACGAAGGTTTGACCACGGGCATCGAACCGACTAAAACCGTCGGGGAGTTGCGGGCGCTGGGGTGGTCAAGTCATGATGCGCTGCGCGATGATATGCCGGTCACGGCTTTCCGCCTGGAAGGTGACAATGGCCCCGAATACTGGATGGGCCTGACGAATTTTTACGCAATCACGCGTTATAACCGCAGCGTGATGTATGCCATGGCCGTACATCAACTGTCTGAACAGCTGGTCCAAGCACGGGGCGTCAAGTAATGCGGGCATTGCCTATGAATAAACCCCTGAAGCTGATGGCATTCGCCGCGTTGGCGGTGCTGGTCGCCAGTTGTTCGACCAGCCGTTCGCCGAGCCAGAAGTCTTCCACCGCCGTGCGCGCGACGCCGGGGCTGGACATCAATCGGGCTCACAAGGATGGCGCGCCATGGTGGGATGTTGACGTTTCGCGCATCCCGGACGCCACGCCTACCCTGCATTCCGGCCCGTACAAGGCCAGCCCATACTCGGTACTGGGCAAAACCTACTTTCCGTTGCAAGAATCCAAGACGTATGTCGCTTCGGGTACGGCGTCCTGGTACGGCACCAAGTTCCATGGTCAGAACACCGCCAACGGCGAAGTCTATGACCTGTACGGCATGAGCGCCGCACACAAGACCTTGCCGCTGCCGAGTTACGTCCGGGTGACCAACCTGGACAACAACAAGACCGTGATCCTGCGGGTCAACGACCGCGGGCCGTTCTACTCGGACCGAATCATCGACTTGTCCTACGCGGCCGCCAAGAAGCTCGGCTATGCCGAAACCGGTACCGCGCGGGTCAAGGTCGAAGGCATTGACCCGCAGCAATGGTGGGCAGCCAAAGGCCGTCCGGCGCCTTTGATGCTTAACGAGCCGCAAGTCGCGCAAAATAGCGCCCCGACGATTACGGCTTCGGCCGGCACCGTCGAACAATGGACGCCACCGCCGCAGCAACACGCCGCAGCTGTCGTGCCCGTGCCGATCGATGCAAAAAAAAACGCTTCTGTACCAGCCTCTGGCCAGTATCTGCAGGTGGGCGCGTTCGCCAACCCGGACGCTGCAGAACTCCTGAGATCGAAGCTCAGCGGGATGGTGAGCGCTCCGGTGTTCATCAGTTCGATCGTGCGCAATCAACAGACGCTGCATCGGGTGCGCCTGGGGCCGATCGGCTCGCCGGGTGAAATCCAGCAAGTGCAGAACAGTGTGCGCCTGGCCAATCTCGGTTCGCCGAGCCTGGTCACTGCCGAGTAATACGTAGTACTTGATTGACGGTTCGCTTGCGGTTTGGGGGGTGGACCTGGTTGTTGGCTCGTTAAAGAACAAAAGCCCGGCAAGGGTTACAGAGTGAGCAACTGAACACGCGATGACCCGTTAGAAGGTCATCTGATTAGTTTTGCCTTCGGGCAGTTTCCATTAGCGATTTCGAGAGACGGATGAACATCACCACCTTTGCCAAACGCCTGTGCCTGCTAGTCCCGCTGCTCCTCTCGCCTGCCGCTTTCGCGGTCGAGATGATGCCGTCGCCGCCGCAACTGGCCGCCAAAGCCTATGTACTCATGGACGCCAGCAGCGGCAACGTGCTGGTGGAGAACAACGGTGACCAGCGTCTGCCTCCGGCCAGCCTGACCAAGCTGATGACCGCGTACATCGCGACCCTGGAAATCCGTCGTGGCCAGATCGGTGAAAACGACCCGGTGACCGTCAGCGAAAACGCCTGGCGTACCGGCGGTTCGCGGATGTTCATAAAGGTCGGCTCGCAAGTCACTGTCAGCGACCTGCTGCACGGCATCATCATTCAGTCGGGTAACGACGCCAGCGTTGCGCTCTCTGAGCACATCGCCGGCAGCGAAGACGCCTTCGCTGACATGATGAACAAAACCGTGGCCGATCTGGGCATGACCAACAGCCACTTCATGAACCCGACCGGTCTGCCGAACCCGGAACACTACTCGTCGGCTCACGACATGGCGGTGCTGGCTCGCGCGATCATCCACGAAGACCCGGCTCACTACGCGATCTACTCGCAGAAAGAGTTCTTCTGGAACGGCATCAAGCAACCTAACCGTAACCTGCTGCTGTGGCGCGACAAGACAGTCGACGGCCTGAAAACCGGCCACACCGACGAAGCCGGCTACTGCATGGTGTCTTCGGCAGTACGTGATGGCATGCGCCTGATCGCCGTGGTGTTCGGCACCAACAGCGAAGTGGCTCGCGCCTCTGAAACCCAGAAGCTGTTGACCTACGGTTTCCGCTTCTTCGAAACCCAGACGTTCTATCAGAAAGGCGCCGAGCTGGCTCAGGCTCCTGTCTGGAAAGGCACCACCAATCAAGTCAAGGCCGGCCTGGCTGAAGACCTGACCATGACCCTGCCAAAAGGCCAGCTGAAAAAGCTCGCCGCCAGCATGACCATGAACCCGCAACTGGTTGCGCCAATCGCCAAGGGCGACGTAATCGGTAAAGTCGAAGTGAAGCTGGACGACAAAGTCGTGCATAGCGCAGACCTGATCGCTCTGGACGCGGTCGACGAGGGTGGTATCTTCCGCCGCATGTGGGATAGCATCCGTCTATTCTTCTACGGCTTGTTCAACTGAATTAGTGTGGACCTGCATGGCCCTGTTCCAATCCGGAACGGGGCCATGTCCGTTGCCACGGCTTACGAGGCCGTTACGCCATGACAGACACCGAAGTAAAGGCGCCAAAAATCGAATTCCCCTGCGCGGATTACCCTATCAAGGTGATCGGCGACACCGGCGTGGGTTTCAAGGACAAGATCATCGCGATCCTTGAGAAACATGCGACCGTTGACCACAAGACCCTGGCCGAGCGCCAGAGTACCAACGGCAAGTACACGACCATCCAGCTGCACATCATCGCCACCGGTCAAGAACAGCTGTACGACATCAACAGCGAGTTGCGGGCTACCGGTTTCGTGCACATGGTGCTGTGATGTCTGCCTCGGTGGGCTTTCGCGAGCTCGGCCAGATGGCTTACGAGCCGGTCTGGCATGCCATGCAACGCTTCACCAACGAACGCGGCAGCGATGCCGCGGACGAGATCTGGCTGGTCGAACACCCACCGGTGTTCACCCAAGGGCAGGCCGGCAAGGCCGAGCACGTGTTGCTCCCGGGGGATATTCCGGTGGTAAAGGTTGATCGCGGTGGTCAGGTGACTTATCACGGTCCCGGCCAATTGGTGGCCTACCTGTTGCTCGATGTGCGCAAGCTGGGTTTTGGCGTGCGTGACCTGGTCAGCCGCATGGAACAATGCCTGATCGAGTTGCTGGCCAGCTACGGCGTGACCGCCGTGGCCAAGCCGGATGCACCGGGTGTCTACGTCAATGGGGCGAAAATCGCTTCTCTGGGTCTGCGGATCCGCCACGGTTGTTCCTTTCATGGCCTGGCCCTGAATGTGGACATGAACCTGGAACCGTTTCGACGGATTAATCCCTGCGGCTACGCCGGGCTGGCGATGACCCAGCTGAGCGATCACGCAGGATCGATTGAATTTGCCGAGGTAAGTGCCCGGCTGCGCGCGCAGCTCGTCAAACACCTCGACTATGCTGAGCAGACGACCCTAACGGGCGGAATCGACTGATATGACTACTGATGCAGTGCAAACCATGATCCCGACGCTGGATGTCACCGAGCGTCCGGCCCCGCGTGCCAAGGTTGAAGCCGGCGTCAAGCTGCGCGGCGCCGAGAAGGTTGCACGTATCCCGGTGAAGATCATTCCGACCACCGAACTGCCGAAGAAACCTGACTGGATTCGCGTGCGTATCCCGGTTTCCCCGGAAGTCGACCGCATCAAGGCCCTGCTGCGCAAACACAAGCTGCACAGTGTCTGCGAAGAAGCGTCCTGCCCTAACCTGGGCGAATGCTTCTCCGGCGGCACCGCGACCTTCATGATCATGGGTGACATCTGCACCCGTCGCTGCCCGTTCTGCGACGTTGGCCACGGTCGTCCGAAGCCATTGGACACCAACGAGCCGGAAAGCCTGGCCATTGCCATCGCCGACCTGAAACTCAAGTACGTAGTGATCACCTCGGTTGACCGCGACGACCTGCGTGACGGCGGTGCACAGCACTTTGCCGACTGCATCCGCGAGATCCGCAAGCTGTCGCCGAACGTGCAGCTCGAAACCCTGGTCCCGGACTACCGTGGCCGTATGGACGTTGCGCTGGAAATCACCGCTGCCGAGCCGCCGGATGTGTTCAACCACAACCTGGAAACCGTGCCGCGCCTGTACAAGGCTGCGCGTCCGGGTTCGGATTACCAGTGGTCGCTGACCCTGCTGCAACGCTTCAAGCAGATGATGCCGCACATTCCGACCAAGTCCGGCCTGATGCTGGGTCTGGGCGAGACCGACGAAGAAGTGATCGAAGTCATGAAGCGCATGCGCGAACACGACATCGACATGCTGACCCTGGGCCAGTACCTGCAACCGTCCCGCAGCCACTTGCCGGTCCAGCGTTTCGTACACCCGGACACCTTCGCCTGGTTCGCCGAGGAAGGTTACAAGATGGGCTTCAAGAACGTCGCGTCCGGCCCGCTGGTACGTTCCTCGTATCACGCCGACGAGCAGGCGAAACTGGTTAAAGCCGAGCTGATGTCGTCCTGATCGGCTGCAAGACATGAAAACGCCCGCAAGGCATTGCGCCTTGCGGGCGTTTTTTTGCCTTGCCCACGGCAATCAGCGCTTTTCCTGCAACCTGCGGGGTAACGAACCCTCTTCTGTTTGTCCCCGTTCCTGACTACTGTGTGCTTGACGCTTTCACGCAGGGAGATTCATGGATGACCGTTCGACCGACCCACACCCTTTGTCCTCATGCACCCGTTCCGGCCTTGCCGTCGCAAGGGCTGATTGGCGTTATTGCGCCCGCCGGTCCCGCAGCGCTGGACACCGACAAGGCCATCACCTGGATGCGAGCTCGCGGATACTCACTGCGGGTTTTTCCCGGCGTGTATGAGAAAGACGATTACCTGGCCGGAAGCGACGATGTGCGGCTCAATGACCTGCACGCGGCGTTCGCCGACAGTGAGGTCGACGCCATCATTTGCTTGCGTGGGGGGTACGGTACGCCGCGGTTGCTCGATCGCATCGACTTTGAATTGCTGCGCAACAACGCCAAGCCGTTCATCGGCTACAGCGACATCACCGCGCTGCACTTGGCGATCAGCCGTTATGCGGGCTTCGTGACCTTTCATGGCCCGATGCTCAACGCCGACCTGCTGGGTGACAAGCAAAAACCGACCGAGTCTTCATTCTTTAACATGCTCAGAGGGCAGGTGAAGGCGGGCAGCGTGCTGGCGCACCCGGTGGCCTACCCGTTGACCACAATCGAGCCTGGTATCGCTCACGGGCGTTTGCTGGGGGGTAATCTGTCGTTGATCGCCGCGACCATGGGTACGCCGTATGAGTTGGATGCCGAGGGCGTCATCCTGTTCATCGAGGACATCAACGAGCCGCTGTATCGCATCGACCGGTTGCTGACCCATCTGCGTCTGGCCGGCACGCTGCACAAGCTGCGCGGGGTTCTGGTGGGGGATGTGGCGGGAGTTGAAACGGTTGCGTTGGAGCGCTTGCTCAAGCAGACCTTTGCGCCTTTGCGGATACCGGTTCTGGCAGGGTGGCGCAGCGGGCATTGTGATCCGAATTTGACGCTGCCAATGGGCGCGCTGGTCAGGCTGGATGCGGGGAACAAGGAATTGGTGTTGGAGCAGGATGTGGTTGTCAGGCGCTAGAGTGTGGTCGCCTGTTAGTCAGTCTTCGCGAGCAAGCCCGCTCCCACATTTGATCTAGGTCGAACACAGATCCAATGTGGGAGCGAGCCGGCTCCGGGCGGCGTTCCGACGATGCTTTTAGCGGTTACGCAGGCCTTCCAGCAACTTGTGCGTCGGATACCCATCCGCCGGCCAGCCAAACGACTGCTGGGCACTGCGGATCGCCTTGCGGGTGTTGGCGCCGATAATGCCGTCGGCGTTGCCCGCGTCATAATTCTGCGCGCTCAACAGACTTTGCAATTCGATCCGCTCGGTTCGGCTCAGCGGCAAATCATCCTTGGGCCATGCACCGTTGATCAGGCCCGCACCGTTGAAACGCTCGGACAACAGACTAACGGCCAACGCGTAAGACGACGAGTTGTTGTACTTGAGGATCGCGCGGAAGTTGTCGAGGACCAGGAACGCCGGGCCACGGTAACCGGCCGGCAGCAGCAGGGCGGCTGGCAGGTGTTCGGAGCCTGGCGGAACCTGGCCGCCATTGGGCAGGGTGACGCCCAGTTGCAGCCACTCGGCGACGCTCTTGCGAATCGTGCCATCGGCCAGGACGTAGTTGAAACTGCCCGGCAGCTGCACTTCAAAGCCCCACGGCTGGCCTTTCTGCCAGCCTGAGCTTTGCAGGTAGTGCGCCGTCGAGGCCAGCGCGTCGGCCGGGCTGCCCCAGATATCGCGGCGGCCGTCGCCATCGAAGTCCACGGCGTGGGTGTTGTAAGTGGTCGGTATGAACTGGGTCTGGCCCATGGCACCGGCCCAGGAGCCAAGCATTTTCTCAGGCTCGATATCACCCTGTTGCAGGATCTGCAGGGCGGCGATCAGTTGCGCGTGGGCAAACCCGGGACGCCGACCTTCATAGGCCAGGGTCGCCAGGGAATTGATCACCGACTTGTTGCCCTGGAACTGCCCGAAGTTGCTTTCCATGCCCCACACCGAGACCAGTGCCTGACGATCGACGCCATAGCGCTGTTCGATGCTTTGCAGGATGTCGGCGTACTGGCTGACCAGCGCCTGACCTTTGCGTACCCGCAGCGGCGAAAGGGCGCCGTCGAGGTATTCCCACACCGGTTTTGCGAATTCCGGTTGGCTGCGGTCGGCGCGGATCACGCTGGTGTCGAGGCTGACATTGGCGAAGGCACGGTCGAACAGATCGGCGCGGATACCGGCGGCCAGAGCGTCCTTGCGGAAACCTGCCTGCCATTCGGCGAAGGTCTGGGTGGGCTGGATATCGAGATTTTCACCGGTCGGAACCACGGGCGGAATGACCGCAGGGGCTGTCGCGACGGGGAGGGTCTGAAGCGGCTTGGCGTCGGCTGCGGTCGGTTTTTCCGCGCAGGCGACTAGCAAAACGAGGCTGGAGGCAGCGATCAGTTGGCGCAGGGGCCAACGACGGGAAATACAAAGGGGCATGCACGGGTCCAGGGAGTACGAATCAGGTGCAGACCTTAACATGTTGAGCGAGCGCTTGCCTTTCAGGCCGCCAGAAAGTAAGAAGCCTCCCAGCTATTAGACTGGAAGGCTTCGCGGCGGTAGCTGCCTTTGCCCTTGCCGGCGGGTTCCTGACGGCTGCGGAACAGTGGCTGGGCGATGATGGATTTGGCCTTGTTGGGGCCATGCTTTGATGGCTTTTTGCTCATGATCAGATCTCTTGATTGAGTGGGTTTTGCGGGGGGAAATAATCTGCCGAAGTTGGGGGGCTGTCTAGAGGGGAAATTCAGATTTGATTTGTAGGAAGCTTATTCAGCGGGCAACGACAATCTTTGGCCGGCCATCAACAACGTCAACCGACTGAGGCTCATCCACGGCGAACCGGCCGCCTGGCCTTTGATCTGTGCATCGATGCGCTGTGCTTCCAGCAACAACTGCGCCCAGCGTTGCGCCGAGTAGCGTTGCAGGGCTTTGCTCATCAGTGGTTTGCGTTTGTCCCAGACAGGTGGGCGGGCAGAGCTGAAGGCTTTGTCCAGTGGCACGCCCTGGCTGTACTGCAGCGACAGGTTGGCCAGCAGACGCAGCTCCCGGGCCAGCGCCCAGAGAATCACGGGTGGTTCGACGCCTTCACCGCGCAGCCCTTCGAGCATGCGCAGGGCATGAGCCGCTTCGCCGTTGAGAATCGCATCGGTCAGTCCAAAGACATCGAAGCGCGCACTGTCAGCGACGGCCGCTTGCACGGTTTCAACGGTGATCTGACCACCTTCGGCCATCAGTTTGAGCTTTTCGATTTCCTGGGCGGCAGCCAGCAGGTTGCCCTCGACCCGTGCGGCGATCAGTTCAACGGCGTCCTGGCTGGCGGAAAGCCCGACCTGGGACAACCGTTGACGGATCCAGCTCGGCAACTGGTTAGTCTCTATCGGCCAGATTTGCACGAACTGGGTCTGCTGACCTTCGACCAGCGCCTTGCCCCACTTGGTTTTCTGCGCACTGCCATCAAGTTTCGGCAGGCTGATCAGCAACACCGTGTCTTCGGCCGGCCGTGAGCAGTACTCGATAAACGCGGCAGCGCCTTTGTCACCGGGTTTGCCGGACGGCAGACGCAGTTCCAGCAGGCGCTTTTCGGCGAACAGCGACATGCTCGCGCCGGCTTGCAGTAACGTTCCCCAGTCGAAACTGGCGTCGGCGGCGAAGACCTGGCGCTCGTCGAATCCCTGTTGGCGGGCGGCGGCACGAATGGCGTCGGCGGCTTCCTGACACAGCAGTGGGTCATCGCCACTGATGATGTAGACCGGCGCGAGGGCACCTTGCAGGTGTTTGGCGAGTTGGGCGGGGGCGAGTTTCATAGGAGAGGTCGAACGGGGCGCCTGAGCGCCCCGTAAGTCTTACTGCTGCGGCAGTTCGATTGGCGACTGGCGCGGGGTTTGCGCTTCAGCCTTCTGCGCCGCTTCCAGTGCATCGGCTTCAGCCTTGGCTCTGGCTTCGGCGGTCTGTTGCAGCTGATCCAGCTGGGTCGGCGTGAGCTGTTGCAGGCGCAGCATCATCCGTTGAACCAACTCACGACGGGTGTCTTTGCGCGCATCACTGGCTTCCTGGTCGGAACCCACCAGGTTGTTGCCGTCGTGCATGAAGACCTTCTGCACTTCGAGCTTGTCGCTCAGCAGCGCGAGGTCGTGCCCACCACGGATATCGTAGTTCAGCACCGTAGTCACCTGATACTCGCCAGTGCGACCGGCACCCGCATAGCTGAGGATGCGCTGGTTTTCCTGCTCATCGGTCAGCACCAGCTTGTAAGGTGCACCGCTGTAAACCTTGACGCCGCTGCTTTCGAGTACCTGGCGCAGTTGAGTCACGGTTTCGCCGTAGGCGTTACGGGCACTCAGGTCGAGTTCCTTGATCGCCAGTTCGGTGGTGCCGGTACCGCGCAGCTGGAAACCGCAGGCGCTCAGCAGAACGGCGAGGCCCATCACCAGCAAATTGCGTTTGATCATCTTGTTGCTCCCCTTGAAACCATGTGGGCCGATCATGCGGCCCGAAAGGTTTTACTCGGCGCCAGGCATGACCTGGCGCCTGATCCAATTAGCTGGCGACGATATTGACCAGTTTCCCGGGCACTACGATCACTTTACGAATGGTCAGGCCGTCGACAAAGCGCAGCACGTTCTCGTTGGCCCGTGCGGCGGCTTCGACTTCTTCGCGGCTGGCGCTGGCGGGCATTTCGATGTGGCCACGCAGCTTGCCGTTGACCTGGATGACCAGTTGCAGGCTGTCTTGCACCAGAGCGTTTTCGTCCAGCACCGGCCAAGCGGCGTCGATCACCGGATCGGCGTGACCCAGGCGATGCCACAGCTCGTGGCTGATGTGCGGAGTGATTGGTGCCAGCAGCAGGACCACGGTTTCCAGACCTTCGTGAACCAGTGCGCGGTCTTGTTCGGTGCCTTGCGGGGCTTTTTCCAGCACGTTCATCAGCGTCATCACCTGAGCGATGGCGGTGTTGAATTTGTGGTTCTGGCCGACGTCGTGGCTGGCCTGCTTGATGGCCTGGTGGATCGAACGGCGAATGACTTTCTGTTCGTCATTCAGGCTGGCGACGTCCAGTTTGCCCGGCAGGCCCTGAGTGACGTGGGCTTGAGCCAGACGCCAGACGCGCTTGAGGAAGCGGTGCGAACCTTCTACTCCGGAGTCGGACCATTCCGCGCTCATGTCGGGTGGCGAGGCGAACATCATGAACAGGCGGCAGGTGTCTGCGCCGAACTGGTCGATCATCGACTGTGGGTCAACGCCGTTGTTCTTCGACTTGGCCATCTTCTCGGTGCCGCCGATTTCCACCGGCAGGCCGTCCGCGATCAGCTTGGCGCTAATGACCTTGGCTTTGCTGTCGCGTTCGAGTTCGACGTCCGCCGGGTTGAACCACGTGTAGGCACCGTTGGCTTCACGACGATAGTAAGTCTCGGCGATCACCATGCCTTGAGTCAGCAGGTTCTTGAACGGCTCGTTGGAGCTCACCAGGCCTTCATCGCGCATCAGCTTGTGGAAGAAGCGCGCGTACAGCAGGTGAAGAATGGCGTGTTCGATACCGCCGATGTACTGATCAACCGGCAACCAATGGTCGGCCGCCGATTTTTCCACCAGACCACCTTCATAGTGCGGCGAGGCGTAACGGGCGTAGTACCACGAGGACTCGACAAAGGTGTCCATGGTGTCGGTTTCACGCTTGGCCGGTGCGCCGCATTTCGGGCAGCTGCACTCATAGAACTCGGGCATGCGCGCCAGTGGCGAACCCGCGCCATCCGGTACGACGTCTTCCGGCAATATGACTGGCAACTGATCTTCCGGGACCGGCACATCACCGCAGGTGTTGCAGTGGATGATCGGGATCGGGCAGCCCCAGTAGCGCTGGCGGCTGATGCCCCAGTCGCGCAGGCGGAACTGGGTGCGCGAGGCGCCGAGGTTCTTCTTGATCAGCGCAACTTCGATGGCGTCGAAAGCGCCCGCGAAGTCGAGGCCATCGAACTCGCCGGAATTGATCAGCGTGCCGTATTCGTTGTAAGCGTCCTGCCACGGAGTCGGTGTTTCGTCGCCGGCGCTGGTGCGCACGACAGGTTTGACTGGCAGGTTGTATTTGGTGGCGAACTCGAAATCACGTTCGTCGTGCGCCGGGACGGCCATTACCGCGCCATCGCCGTAGTGCATCAGCACATAGTTGGCGACCCACACCGGGAGTTTCTCACCGGTCAGCGGATGTTCGACGAACAGCGAAGTGCGCAGGCCTTTTTTCTCTTGGGTGGCGACGTCGGCTTCGGCGACGCTGCCGCCCTTGCATTCAGCGATGAACGCTTGCAGCTCAGGGTTGTTCTGCGCGGCCAGGGTCGCCAGATGGTGCTCGGCGGCTACGGCAACGTAGGTCGCGCCCATCAGGGTGTCCGGACGGGTAGTGAACACTTTCAGAACACCGGCTTCGCCGATGGAAGCGACGTCATACGGGAACTGCACTTCCATGCCGCGGGATTTGCCGATCCAGTTGCGCTGCATGGTCTTGACCTGTTCAGGCCAGCCAGTCAGTTCGTCGAGGCTCTCCAGCAGCTCATCCGCGTAAGCGGTGATCTTGAAGTAGTACATCGGAATTTCGCGCTTTTCGATCAGCGCGCCGGAACGCCAGCCGCGACCGTCGATCACCTGTTCGTTGGCCAGGACGGTCTGATCGACCGGGTCCCAGTTCACGGTGCCGCTTTTTTTGTAAATCACGCCTTTATCGAACAGGCGAGTGAACAGCCATTGTTCCCAGCGGTAGTAATCAGGCTTGCAGGTGGTGACTTCGCGGGACCAGTCCACCGCGAGGCCCAGGCTGCGCAGCTGGGTTTTCATGTAGGCGATGTTTTCGTAGGTCCACTTGGCGGGCGCTACGTTGTTCTTCATCGCGGCGTTTTCCGCCGGCATGCCGAAGGCGTCCCAACCCATGGGTTGCAGGACGTTCTTGCCTTGCATGCGCTGGTAGCGGGAGATCACGTCGCCGATGGTGTAGTTGCGCACGTGCCCCATGTGTAGCTTGCCGCTGGGGTAAGGGAACATCGACAGGCAGTAGAAAGTCTCCTTGCCTGGCTGTTCACTGACTTCAAAGGACTTTTGCTCGTCCCAGAACGACTGGGCGGCGGCTTCGATTTCACGGGGCTGATATTGTTCGTGCATGGCTACTTTTGAACTGAATAGGGGTGGCCTAATCCTCTTCAATGCAACGCTGGACGGTGATCACGCCAAATCGGCGTTTCGGTGCCCAGACGAGCTGGAAGTGGAGTTACAGGAAGCGCCGTAGCATACATGACCGCACTCTACCGAGGGAAACCCTGATTACTGCTGCGGGTCGCCCAAAAAACGCTGCGAGGGCCGTTGGTCGCAGCATTCAGCCGGTTTGTACACGGAAGCTAAGCTCTAAATGGGGAGTGAGTCTTATCTTCAATGAGGTGATGGATGGTTGAGTCACGGCGAAAAGTTACAAAACCGGAGCTGTACGAAAGATTGATCGATCGTCTGGGAATTGCCCTGGACGCGGCAAAAACCGCTTGCCGGTTACGCGATGAGCGTCCGCTGGAACTGGAGTTGCGTGGCTTGAGCCCCGCAGAGTTTGCACTGGTCAAGGCGTATCTCGATCGCAGTGAACGTGAGACACACGGATGCTTGTCAGAAGCAGTGAAGCAACTCGACGCACCACGTTCGGCCAAGATCATCTGGCTCAAGGACAAAGTTCCCGGCAAGGACGCGGTAAAGGTCCGGTCTTTGCAATTCAAGTAAGGACACTGGAAGCAATGTCTGATGTATTTGTGAAGCATAGTCCTTTCGTATTTGTTGTCGCATTGCGTCAACCCACTTAGGCTTCGGGCATCTTTTTGGAGATGCTCGATGCCTTTTCGCTATTTCGTTAAACAACTCCTGTTGCCGCCCGGCATTCTTTTGCTGCTGTTGGTGCTTGCCTGGTGGTTGCGTCGCTCAAGACCGCGCCTTGCCGGGTTGTGCTTTGCGCTGGGCGTGGGCGGCTTCTGGCTGATGAGCCTGCCGGTGGTGGTGCAGTGGGGCGCCAAGGCGCTGGAGCGTGAAGCGCCGCTGGCTCGCGATGAATGGGCAACGCTGAGTCAGCGCGCCGATGCGATCGTGGTGCTCGGTTCGGGGCGTGAGCGGGGCGATCTGGCGTGGGGCGCTGACCAGCCAACGGGCGTGGGCCTGGAACGCGAGCGCTATGCGGCGCGGCTGGCCAAGGCCTCCGGTTTGCCGATTCTGACCAGCGGAGGCCTGCATTACGGCACGCCGCCGACCGAAGCGAAGTTGATGGCGGACTCGTTGCGTGACGATTTCGGCATGGCAGTGCGCTGGCAAGAAGGGCGCAGCCGCACAACCTGGGAGAACGCGCAGTTCAGCGCCGAGGTGTTGTTGCCGGAAGGGATCAAACGCGTGGTCGTCGTGACTCAGGCCTGGCACATGCCGCGAGCGGTCTGGAGTTTCAAAAAGGCAGGATTTGAAGTGGTGCCAGCACCGGTGGGGTTTTTAGGCGTGGACAACGCCCGGCCACTGGGCGGCTGGATGCCGGAATTCAAATCGATCTGGCAGAGCGGGCAGTTGTTGAATGAGGCGGTGGGGCAGATCGGGTATTCGATGTTTTACCGCTGAAGATCAAAAGATCGCAGCCTCGTTTCACTCGACAGCTCCTACAGGGGATTGCGTACTCTGTAGGAGCTGTCGAGTGAAACGAGGCTGCGATCTTTTTGCAGGCCCCGCGATACCTAAACGGTTTTCGCCATCCGGCTTGCGATCAACGCCCAACCAAACAAAAGCACACAAACAATGATCAGCGGCCACGAACGCCATTGCAGATAAGGCGTGAGGTTGTGCATTGGCACCACTTCGCCGTACAAAATGCCGCGCTCGAACTGCGGGATCTGCACGGTGATCTGGCCGAACGGGTTAATCAAACCGGTCACGCCGTTGTTGGTGGCGCGGATCATCCAGCGACCAGCCTCCAGCGCGCGCATCTGCGCCATCTGTAAATGTTGCAGCGGGCCGATGGATGTACCAAACCAGGTGTCGTTGCTGATGGTCAGCAACAGATCGCTACGCGCCGCAAGGCTGGCGGCGAACTCCGGGTAAACCACTTCGTAGCAGATGAACGGCGCAATCTGATAACCCTTGGCCTGCAGCATCGGCTGATCGGCCGGGCCGCGGGCAAAGTCCGACATCGGCAGATCGAAGAAAGCGATCAGCCCGCGCAGCACGTCCTGCAACGGAACATATTCGCCAAACGGCACCAGCTTCTGTTTGAGGTAAGTGCCATCGCCTTCGCCCACGACGGTGATGCCGTTGTAGAAACGCTTCTGGTGATGGACTTCCTCGCGAATCGGCACGCCGGTAATCAGCGCGGACTTACGCTCTGCAGCGAAGCTCCCCATCATGTTCAGGTAACCCTCGGCGGACTCCTTGAGCACCGGGACGGCCGTTTCCGGCCAGATCAGCAAGTCGACCGGTTTCGAGCTGAAACTCATGTCGCGGTACAGCGCCAACTGCGCGTTGAGCTGCGCCGGGTCCCACTTCATGCTCTGTTCGATGTTGCCCTGAATCGCCGCAACACTCAGCGGAGCACCCGACGGGGTTGTCCAGGCGTGTTCCTTGAGCGCCATGCCGGCCACCCAGGGGCCGACCAGCAGCAACACACCCGCGGCGATAAAGCCTTTGCGGCCGGTGCTCACCAGACGCAAGGCGTTATAGATCAGCGCGGCCGTCAGGGCCAGGGTGAAGGAGATCAGCCACATTCCGCCGAGTGGCGCGAGCCCGGCCAACGGGCCGTCGAGCTGGCTGTAGCCGGAGTAAAGCCAGGGGAAACCGGTCAGGAACCAGCCGCGAAAGGCTTCCTGGCCGACCCACAACGCCGCAAATGCCAGGGCGTCGGCCAGCGGTGCTTCGTTACGGCGCAGCCAGCGCGCCCAGATCCAGGCGGGCAGGGCGAAGAACCAGGCAATCGCCGCCGTGAAGATCAGCATCAGGAAACCGGCCAGCAGCACCGAAGCGCCGCCGAAGTGGTGAATGCTGTAGTAGATCCAACTGGTGCCAGCGCCAAACAGGCCGAAACCGAAACACCAGCCACGGCCCAGGGCCTGACGGGGGCTCAGTTCACGCAAGCCGGCATAGAAGAAACCGACCGCCAGCAATGCCAGCGGCCAGATATCGAACGGCGCCAAGGCCAGGGTGGTGAGTGCACCGGCCGCCACGGCCAGCAGGTTACCGGGCCAGCCGGGGCGGGTTACGCGGAGCATGTCAATCCTTAACGGGCAATGGGCGTCAGGCGAAGCAAGTGAATCCGACGGCTGTCGGCGTTCAGGATGCGGAAGCGATAAGGGCCGATTTCAGTGATTTCGTTGCGTTTTGGCAGGTGCCCGAACGCGCTCATCACCAGACCACCGACGGTGTCGAATTCGTCATCGGAGAATTGACTGTCGAAGAACTCGTTGAAGTTCTCGATCGGCGTCAGGGCCTTGATCAGAAAATCACCGCTGGGCAGCGGCTTGATGTAGCTGTCTTCTTCGACGTCATGCTCGTCTTCGATGTCGCCGACGATCTGTTCCAGCACGTCTTCGATGGTCACCAGGCCCGCCACACCGCCGTATTCGTCGATGACGATGGCCATGTGGTTGTGGTTGGCGCGAAACTCGCGCAGCAGCACATTCAGACGCTTGGACTCGGGCACGAAGGTGGCCGGGCGCAGCAGGTCCTTGATGTTGAAGCTGTCGCCGTTCTCCTTGAGGATCAACGGCAGCAAGTCCTTGGCCAGCAACACGCCCATCACGTCATCGTGGCTTTCGCCGATCACCGGGTAGCGGGAGTGGGCCGAGTCGACAACGGCAGGCAGGAACTCGCGGGGTGTCTGGGTCGCCTTGATGCTGATCATCTGCGAGCGCGGGACCATGATGTCCCGTACTTGCAGGTCAGCGACCTGGATGGCGCCTTCGACGATGGCCAGCGCTTCGCTGTCCAGCAACTTGTTTTGGTGTGCATCGCGCAGCAGCTCCAGCAGCTCCTGGCGGTTCTTCGGCTCGTGGGCAAAAGCCTGGGTGAGCTTACCCAGCCATGACTTTTGCCCGTTGCTCGATCGATCTTCGCTCATAGCGATTACTCTGAATCCTTTGTTGTAACGATAGGGGATGTGTCTGTTTCGTCGTCCGCATACGGGTCGGGATAGCCCAACTCTGCAAGCAACGTTCGTTCCAGTGCTTCCATTTCTTCGGCTTCATCGTCATCTATATGGTCGTAACCCAACAGATGCAAGCAGCCGTGAATGACCAGATGAGCCCAATGGGCCTTGAGTGCCTTGTTTTGTTCAGCGGCTTCGCGCTCGACCACCGCCACGCAGATCACCAGATCGCCCAGTAGCGGGATATCCAGAAATTCGTCGGGAACGTCTGCGGGGAACGACAGAACGTTAGTGGCGTAATCCTTTTGCCGCCAGGTGTGATTGAGTTCACGACCTTCGGCTTCATCGACCAGGCGAATGGTCATCTCGGAGTCAGCGGTGCGCTGGCGCAGGGCCAGTTCGCACCATTGGCGGAACTCGGCTTCGCTTGGGGCGGGCGCGTCGGTAGCCAGTTGCAGATCAAGCTCAAGCATCGTGGCGGTTGTCCTTGGACGAGAACTTCGCCGGTTCGTCGGCTACGCGATTCTCGAAGCGCTCGTAGGCTTCGACAATGCGCTGCACCAGTGGATGGCGCACGACGTCTTTGGGCATGAAATGGGTGAAGCTGATTCCCGGTACATCCTTGAGCACTTCGATCACATGGTGCAGCCCGGACTTGGTGCCTTTCGGCAGGTCGACCTGGGTGATGTCACCGGTGATGACCGCCGTAGAGCCAAAGCCGATCCGGGTCAGGAACATCTTCATCTGCTCGACGGTGGTGTTTTGGCTTTCGTCGAGGATGATGAAGCTGTTATTCAAGGTGCGACCGCGCATATAGGCCAGCGGCGCAACTTCGATCACCTGACGCTCGATCAACTTGGCGACGTGTTCGAAGCCGAGCATTTCGTAGAGTGCGTCGTAGAGCGGGCGCAGGTACGGGTCGATTTTCTGCGACAGGTCGCCGGGCAGGAAGCCAAGCTTTTCGCCCGCTTCAACTGCAGGACGCACCAGCAGGATGCGACGAATCTGTTCGCGTTCCAGCGCGTCTACCGCGCAGGCAACGGCCAGATAGGTCTTGCCGGTACCGGCCGGGCCGATGCCGAAGTTGATGTCGTTACCGAGGATTTCCTTCACGTAGCGCAACTGATTCAAGCCGCGAGGGCGAATCATGCCTTTTTTGGTGCGCAGGGCGACGGAAGGTTCGGAGGGGGAGACGTTGTCCAGCTCTTCGACGGCCGATTCCTGCAGGAACAGGTGAACCATGTCCGGCGACAGCTCGGTACCCTTGGTTTCCCGGTACAGACGGCGCAGGAGGTTTTCCGCGGAGGTGGTGTGTTTAGGCTCGCCGATCAGTTCGAACTGGTTTCCGCGGTTGCGGATCTCGATGGTCAGGCGCTGTTCGATCAAGCGCAGATGCTCGTCGAATTGCCCGCACAGATTGGCGAAGCGGCGAGCTTCAAAAGGCTCGAGGATAAAACGATGTGGTTCTATGGGTGCGTTCAAGGTCGTATTTAGCCGCCCTGGGGCAATTAAGATGAAATCAAGGATAACGCCAGTGGCCTGGGTGCGAAAGGTCTTATACAGACCAATCTGATTCATGGTCTGGCGCGGTCTCTGTGGGAGCGGGCTTGCTCGCGAAAGCGGTGTGTCAGCTACATTAATGTCGACTGACACTCCCTCTTCGCGAGCAAGCCCGCTCCCACAGGGTAATGCGGTGTTACTGGATCAGCGAGCCCCGCAGCGAGTGCGGCTGAGCAGCATCAATGTGCACATCGGCGAACTGACCAATCAACGTTGGATTGTCGCAGCGGAAATTGACGATGCGGTTATTCTCGGTTCGGCCCTGCAGCTCGCCGGGGTCCTTTTTGGAATAATCGGTTACCAAAATCCGTTGGATCGACCCGACCATTTGTCGGCTGATCTCGAAACCTTGCTGGTTCAGGCGATGTTGCAGCGCGTTCAGGCGTTCTTTTTTCAGCGCTTCCGGCGTTTCGTCGGCCAGATCGGCAGCCGGAGTACCCGGGCGCTGGCTATAGACGAACGAGTAGGAGAAGTCGAAACCGACATCTTCGATCAGCTTCATGGTCTGTTCGAAGTCTTTTTCGGTCTCGCCCGGGAAGCCAACGATGAAGTCCGAGCTGATGCAAATCCCCGGTACGGCAGCACGCAGTTTGCGCAGTTTGGATTTGTATTCCAGCGCGGTGTGGTTGCGCTTCATCGCCGAAAGGATCCGGTCCGAACCCGATTGCACCGGCAAGTGCAGGTGTTTGACCAGTTCCGGCACGTCGGCGTGAGCCTGGATCAGGCTATCGGAGAACTCCAGCGGGTGTGAGGTGGTGTAACGGATGCGATCGATGCCATCGACGGCGGCGACGACGCGGATCAGTTCGGCCAGGTCAGCCAAACGACCGTCATGCGTGGTGCCGCGATAGCCGTTGACGTTCTGCCCCAGCAGGGTCACTTCACGCACGCCGTTTTCGGCGAGGTGGATGATTTCGGCAATCACGTCGTCGAACGGGCGGCTGACTTCTTCACCGCGGGTATAAGGCACCACGCAGAACGTGCAGTACTTGCTGCAGCCTTCCATGACCGACACGTAGGCGCTTGGGCCATCGACGCGCGGCTCGGGCAAGTGGTCGAATTTTTCGATTTCCGGAAATGAGACGTCGACTTGCGGCAGTTTGGTAGCGCGGGCGGCGTCGATCATTTCCGGCAGGCGGTGCAGGGTCTGCGGGCCGAAGACCACGTCCACGTACGGGGCGCGGTCGCGAATGGCAGCGCCTTCCTGGCTGGCCACGCAGCCGCCAACGGCAATCACCATGTCCGGGTTGGCCAGTTTCAGTTCGCGCCAGCGGCCGAGCTGGGAATACACCCGGTCCTGGGCGCGTTCGCGGATCGAGCAGGTATTGAGCAGGATCACGTCGGCATCTTCAGCGCGAGCGGTGACTTCCAGGGCCTGATGTTCGCCCAGCAGATCGACCATGCGCGAGCTGTCGTACTCGTTCATCTGGCAACCGTGGGTTTCGATGTAAAGCTTCTTGGCCATGGAAAGAGTCATCACGTGATTCAAAGAACCGCGCATTATAGGGAACATGACCCAAGGTTCCTACCGCTGTGCGTCCGGTGGCTATGCTATAGTTCGCGCCCTCATTTTTATCCCCGATGTGTTGCTCGCCCACCATGACCAAACGTGAAGCTCCAATCTACAAGGTGATTTTCCTCAACCAGGGCCAGGTGTACGAAATGTATGCCAAGCAGATCTATCAAAGTGATCTGTGGGGCTTCCTGGAAGTGGAAGAGTTCGTCTTTGGCGAGCGCACGCAAGTGGTCGTCGATCCGAGCGAAGAGAAGCTCAAGGCTCAGTTCGAAGGCGTTGTGCGCAGCTTTGTGCCGATGCATTCGATTGTGCGGATCGACGAGGTCGAGCGCCTCGGCACGCCGAAAATCAGCGAAGCCCGCGGCGCGGTCGGCAATGTCATGCCGTTTCCGATGCCGATGCCTGAGAAGTAAGCCGCGGATTGAGTGGCTAATTGAGTGGCTAGAGGAGCTTGTTGTGGCGAGGGGGCTTGCCCCCGTTGGGCTGCGAAGCGGCCCTGAAATCAGCCTCCGCTATCTTCCAGACAGACCGCGTCTGCTTACTTTACGACTGCTTCGCAGCCGAACGGGGGCAAGCCCCCTCGCCACAAAGTCCCTCGCCACAGTCAGGGCAGTGGCGAGAACGGCGTACGCCCATCGGCGCTCTGCAATTCCATCAAATACTTGCGGAAGATTTGCCCCAGTACCTGGGTAGCCACTTCAAGTTCTTCGCGGGGCATTTTCTCGGCGACTTCGTCGGCGGTGTCCAATGCTTCTTCAGCGCCATTGACCGCAGCCATTTTCAGCACGATATACGCCTGAACGTTATTGGCCGGTACGCCTTCGCCGTGGAAGAACATGGAGCCGAGTTTGAATTGCGCCTGAGCATGGCCTTGCAACGAGGCCTTCTCGAAGTAGCCCAGGGCTTTTTTGAGGTCGCGCGGCGTGTTTTTGCCGTCGTAGTAGAACTCGCCCAACTCGTATTGCGCTTGTGCATCCCCTTCATCCGACGCTTTCTGGCAGGCGGCAAGCGCCTGAGCCAGATCTTGCGGCTGAGTATTGAGGGTGCAACGACCCATCGCTGGGATTAACAACGAGTTGCCGCCTGCTTGTGCGAGCGCGAGCAGGGGCTGAAGGAGCAACAGGCAGCCCAATGCAAGGGCGCGGCCGGTGCGGTTCATGGGAATCGACTTACCTCTGAAGGGCGCGCGGACCCGTCGAGGGATCCAATAAGCGCGCATTATGAAATAAGCAGGGCCAACCTTACAAAGTCTTTACTCGTTTTTCTGCTGCGCGGGGAATATATCACCCGATTTGCGGGGGATTCTCAGCAGAAGCGTAGGAATGAGGGCGGGAATGCAGGTGAAAGCTGACGCTGGCAACCGCCAACGTCAGCGGCACAGCGTTATTTCAATGCAGCAAATGCGCGCTCGGCGGCATCCAGCGTCAGTTTCAGCTCGGCTTCGCCGTGGGCGATCGAGGTGAAGCCGGCTTCGAAGGCGCTCGGCGCCAGGTACACGCCGCCTTCGAGCATCAGGTGGAAGAAGCGCCCGAACAGGGCGGCGTCGCTGGCCATCACGTCATCGAAGGTCACGATGTCGTCGGCGCCGCTGAAGTACAGACCGAACATACCGCCGGCCTGTGTGGTCACGAACGGAATGCCCGCCGCATCGGCGCGCTGTTGCAGGCCATCGAGCAGGCGGCTGGTGTAGGTCGTCAACTCTGCGTGGAAGCCCGGGCGGCTGATCAGGCGCAGGGTCGTCAGGCCCGCAGCCATGGCCAGCGGGTTACCCGACAAGGTGCCCGCCTGATAGACCGGGCCCAACGGTGCGATGTGCGACATGATTTCGCGCTTGCCGCCGAAGCAGCCAACCGGCATGCCGCCACCGATGATTTTGCCGAAGGTGGTCAGGTCTGGCGTCACGCCGTAGTGGGCTTGTGCACCGCCGAGGGCGACACGGAAACCGGTCATCACTTCGTCGAAAATCAGTACCACGCCATGCTTGTCGCACAGGGTGCGCAGGCCTTCGAGGAAACCTGGCGCCGGCGGTACGCAGTTCATGTTGCCAGCCACTGGCTCGACGATGATGCACGCCACGTCCTGGCCGACTTCGGCGAGCATGGTTGCTACGGCGTCGATGTCGTTGAACGGCAGGGTCAGGGTGTGTTTGGCGAAGGCCGCCGGCACACCGGCCGAGCTCGGCACGCCTTGGGTCAGGGCGCCGGAGCCGGCCTTGACCAGCAGGCTGTCGGAGTGACCGTGGTAGCAGCCTTCGAACTTGATGATGCTGTCGCGGCCGGTGAAACCACGGGCCAGACGGATAGCACTCATGGTCGCTTCGGTGCCGGAGCTGACCATGCGCACCATTTCCATCGACGGCACGATCGAGCAGACCAGATCAGCCATCTGGGTTTCCATCTCGGTCGGCGCGCCGTAGGACAATCCGTGCTCAAGCTGTTTACGTACCGCGTCCAGCACATCCGGATGGCTGTGGCCGAGAATCATCGGCCCCCAGGAACCGACGTAATCCACATAACGCTTGTTGTCTTCGTCGGTGACGTAGGCGCCTTCGGCGTGTTTGAAGAACAACGGCGTGCCGCCAACGCTTTTGAATGCGCGAACAGGCGAGTTCACGCCACCGGGAATGTGTTTCTGGGCATTGGCAAACAGCGTTTCGGAACGAGACATGATCGGGCTCTCAAATCAGATTTTTAAGCTACTTAAATAGAAAGCAGGGCGTTGAATGCGCGGGCGCGGCGTGTCACTTCAGCCGTGCTCTCGGCGCCAAACAGGCCATGGACTACCGCCAGCAGATCGACCCCGTGGGCCACCAGTGGCGCGGCGTTTTCCAGGGTGATGCCGCCAATCGCGCAGATCGGCAGGTGCAGTTTGCTGCGGGCCTGGTCAAGTAATTCGAGGCTGCAAGTCGGTGCGCCGGGTTTGGTGTTGGAGTTGAAGAAACGACCGAAGGCGACGTAACTGGCGCCTTCCTTCGCTGCTTGCTCGGCGAGTTCGAGTTGCGCGTGGCAGGTCGAACCGATGATCGCCTGGCGACCGAGCAGTGCCCGAACCGGCATCAGCGGGCCGTCGGTCTGGCCGAGGTGCACGCCGACGTTCAGGCGCGCAGCCAGTTCGGCATCGTCGTTGATGATCAACTGGGTCTTGTAGCGTTCGCACAGATCGCGCAAGGCTTCGGCCTCGCGCAGACGGCGGGCCTCGTCGCTGCTCTTGTCGCGGTATTGCAGCAGGGTGACGCCGCCTTCCAGCGCCGCCTCCACGTACGAAAGAAATTTACCTGCCAGCAGCTGGCTATCGGTAATGGCGTACAGGCCACGTAGCTTCATCGGGCAATCCTTTTTGCTTTACGCATGGACAGTTACGAACAGAAATCCAGCGGCAGGCGGCGCGGCACGAACTGGCCTTTGCCCAACTGCTCCGCATCACGCAGGGTGCGCCACGTGTAGTTAAGCGCGGTCTGCACGGCACTGGCGAGACTTTCACCGAGGGCCAGACGACCGGCCAGGGCACTGGCCAGCGTGCAACCGGAACCGTGATAACTGCCGGGCAAGCGCTGGCAGGTGAAGGTTTCGCGGTGACCGTCGCGGCTGTACAGGCGATTGTGGATTTCGTGTTCATCGCCATGCCCGCCGGTGATCAGCAGGTGTTTGACGAATGGCAGGAGTTTTTCAGCGCACTCGTCCGCGGTGCCTTCGGGCAGTTCGGCGAGGATGCGGGCTTCGGGAAGGTTAGGGGTGGCGATGATCGACAGAGGCAGCAGGCGCTCGCGCATGGCGTAGCCGACTTCGTCCTTGCCCAGGCGTCCGCCGCCACCGGCGCGCAGCACCGGGTCGCAGACCACCGGCAAATGCGGGTGCGCCGACAACAGTTCGACCACGGTGTCGACCATTTCCAGGGAACCGAGCATGCCCAGTTTCACGGCCGCGACTTCGGAGTCGTTGAGCACGGCATTGGCTTGGGCCAACACCCACTCACGGTCGAGGACGCGGAAGTCAGTGACGTTGACCGTGTCTTGCACGGTCAGGGCAGTGACGGCCGGGGCCGCATGACAACCCTGAGCGAGCAGGGCTTCGATATCTGCCTGCAAGCCGGCGCCACCACTTGGGTCGTGGCCGGAGAGACAGAGGACAACGGGGCGAGAGCTGTAGATATTCATGGTGCGCGAGCTTACCACCAAACATCTTTTTCCGGGTGCCCCCAGCGAGTCAAGACGCGGCCATGTAGCAGCTGGCGAAGCCTGCGTTCGGCTGCGCAGCAGTCGTAAAATCTGGCACTACGGTGTTTCAGGTGAATCGTGGATGCTGGTTTGACGACTGCTACGCAGCCGAACGCAGCCTTCGGCAGCTGCTACAGGGAATAGGCCATTGTCACAAACTGACCGGCGAAACAGCTCTAGCCCAATGTATTGAGCTGGAACGCCCGTGCTAGAGCCTTTGTAGGAAAAGTTTCAATGGTGTTCAATGGCCACCAACGGCTATGCTAGAGTGGATCCAAACCAATAACAGGTAATGCCGGTTTTACGTCTACTCAAAAGGAATGAGGGGCTTCCTGAGATAACCGGACAGGCCACGCTGGGGCTTAAATGCGCTATTTGCTGATGTTGCTGTTGTGCTTGCCCCTCTTGGCGAGTGCAGTCGAATTCGACGAATTCACTCAAAGCCTTCCCCTGGGCCGAACCCTGCAAGTGTTCGAAGACGCGGGCGGTCAGGCGACCATCGCCGATGTCCGTGCGCAAGCCGCGGCCGGAAACTTCAAGCCCCACGACAAAGCCACCCTCAACGCCGGTTACTCGCGTTCAGTGTTCTGGCTGAAAATCGACCTGCATTACCGCCCGGCCAACCCGGCAGTGCAACGCACCTGGTTACTGGAACTGGCCTATCCGCCCCTCGATCACCTTGATCTGTACTCGCCTGATGCGGCCGGTGGCTATCAACTGGCACGTCAGACCGGTGATGCCTTGCCGTTCGACAGTCGCGAGATCCGCCAGAACAACTACCTGTTCGATCTGAACTTCACCCCTGATAAAGCGCAAACCCTGTACCTGCGCCTGCAGAGTGAAGGGTCGATCCAGGCGCCAGTCACCCTCTGGTCGAGCACTGCCTACCTGGAAGAGCAGCCGGTTCGACTGTATGTGCTGGGGCTGATTTACGGCGTATTGCTGGGGATGCTGGTGTACAACCTGTTCATCTATCTCAGCGTGCGCGATACCAGCTACCTCTATTACATCTTCTATATCGCCTCGTTCGGCTTGTATCAGCTGTCAGTGAACGGCGCGGCCGTGGAGTATTTCTGGCCGAACAATCCCTGGTGGGCCAACGCCGCGACGCCGTTTTTCATCGGTTGTTCAGGACTGTTCGGCAGCCAGTTCGCCCGCAGTTTCTTGCAGACGGCGACCTACAGTCGTTGGCTCGACCGCTTACTACTGGCGTTGATTGCGTTTAGCGCGGTGGTGGTCGGGTTGTCGTTGATGACCAGTTACGCCCTGGCCCTGCGCCTGGCGACGACGCTGGCACTGACCTTCACCGTAGTGATTTTCGCCGCAGGGATTTTCGCCTGGCTGCGTGGCCTGCGAGTGGCGCGTTATTTCATCATTGCCTGGTCGGCGTTTTTACTCGGCGGCATCGTCAACACCCTGATGGTGCTGGGTTACCTGCCAAACGTGTTCCTGACCATGTATTCCAGCCAGATCGGCTCGGCGATTGAAGTGGCGCTGCTGTCCCTGGCGCTGGCCGATCGCATTAACGCCATGCGCGAGCAACAGGCACAGACCCTGTTCGATGCCGGTCAAACGCTTGAAGTGCTGAACCAGCAACTGGCTCGCAGTAACAAGCTCAAGGACGAATTCCTCGCCACCCTGACCCACGAACTGCGCACGCCCATGAACGGTGTGATCGGTTCGCTGGAGCTGATGCAGACGGTCGAGATGGACCCGGAGCTGGAGCAATATCAGCAAACGGCCGCCGGTTCCGCGCGAGACATGATGCGCATGGTCAACGGCATCCTCACCCTGACCGAGTTGCAGGCCGGCAAACTCAAGACCTATCCGGCCGTTTTCAGTTTGCGCGGCGTGGTCGAGGCTTTGCGCCTGCAGTTCGAGGGCAACGCGTTGAGCAAGTCGCTGGACTTCAAAGTCGAGGTCGCGCCGGGACTGCCGGATCGCTTGCACGGCGACAGCGCCAAGTTGGCGCAATGCCTGGAATGCCTGCTGGATAACGCGATCAAGTTCACTCGGGTCGGCGGATTGGCGCTGCGGGTGACGGGTAAACCCGTGGCGCCCGACCGACTGGCGCTGTCCTTTGCGGTAATCGACACCGGCATCGGCTTTACCGATCTGGGGGAGGCGACCCTGTATCAGCGGTTCTTCCAGCTCGATGGCTCGATGACCCGTGAATACGGCGGTCTGGGCGTCGGCCTGGCGATCTGTCGGCAATTGGTCGAACTGCTCGGTGGAAAACTGACCCACCGCTCCGAGCTTGGTCGTGGCAGCCGCTTCCAGCTCGACGTCGAGTTCGAACTGCCCGTGGTGGAGCGGCCGTCAGTGCCCCTGATGACCCGGGAATTTCCTCGCCTGCGACTGCCTCAGGACTGCACGGTATTGCTGGTCGATGACAACAGCATCAATCAGTTGGTGATGCGCGGCATGTTGCTCAAGCTGGGCTTCCGGGTGCGCACCGCCGACAACGGGACTGGCGCGCTCGATCACTTGCAGCGCGAAACCTTCGATGCGGTATTGCTCGATTGCCAGCTTCCATCTCTGGGTGGCGTGTCCCTCTGTTGCCAGATCCGCGCGTTGCCGGGCTGCGCCGAACTGCCGGTATTCGTGATTGCCTTGAGCATTGATCGAGAACGCTGCCCGACCGGTGCCTTGATTGATTACCTGAGCAAACCGGTGAAATTCGAGGACCTGCAGGCAGCGCTCTATCGCCGGGTGCTGTGTCCAAGGCAAGGCGAAAGCGCCGACAGTTAGGCAGATATGACACTTTGTTCGGTCAAGGGGCGGTGCTTAACTGAAGTTCCTTGGCTGACCAAAGGAGCCCCGTCATGAACCTGCATCAGTTCGCCGAAACCCACGAAGTCACCAATCAGCCGCCGTCGCTGGACGGCGCCAACCTGTATCGCATCGACCTGCCGTTGCAAGAGTGGTCGCGGCGTTTCGGGGCCGGCTGGGCCGAGTCGCGGATCGACGCTTACGGCGCTCTGGCCGGCGGGCCGCTGATGGAAGCGGGGTTCCTGGCCAATCAGAACAAGCCGGTTTTCAGCAGCCATGACCGTTACGGCCATCGCATCGACCTGGTGGAGTTTCACCCGGCGTATCACGAGTTGATGCGCACCGCGGTCGAGTACGGTTTGACTTCGTTGCCCTGGGCGCATCCGCAGTCCGGTGCTCATGTCGCCCGCGCCTCCATGACTTACCTGCACAGCCAGGCCGAAGCGGGCAGTGGTTGCCCGCTGACCATGACCTTCGCCAGCGTTCCAGCGATGCGTCTGCAACCGGATCTGGCCGAGCAGTGGCTGCCGAAAATCCTCTCTACGGAATACGACCCGCGCAACGTCGGCATGGCCCACAAGGCCGGGGTCACCATCGGAATGGCGATGACCGAGAAACAGGGCGGCACCGACGTGCGGGCCAACACCACCAAGGCTTTTCCGGTCGGCGCCAGTGGTCCGGGCCAGGCGTATGAGCTGGTGGGCCACAAATGGTTCTGTTCGGCACCGATGTGCGATGCCTTCCTGACCCTGGCCCAGACTGACAAGGGTTTGACCTGTTTCCTGCTGCCGCGCCATCGCCCGGACGACACGCGCAATCAGTTCTACATACAGCGCCTGAAGAACAAACTCGGCAATTGCTCCAACGCGTCCAGCGAAGTGGAGTTCCGTGGTGCGCTGGCGTGGATGGTCGGCGAGGAGGGACGCGGCGTTCCGACCATCATCGAAATGGTCGCCATGACCCGCTTTGATTGCATGGTCGGTTCCAGTTCGCTGATGCGTCAGGCTCTGACCCAGGCCAGCCACCACTGCGCTCACCGCAAGGTCGGCGGCAATTTGCTCAGCGAACAACCCTTGATGCAGAACGTACTGGCCGACCTGGCCCTGGAAAGCGAAGCCGCCCTGGCCTTGAGCCTGCGCATGGGCCAGGCGCTGGATCATCTGGATGATGAGCATGAAGCCAAATTCGCTCGGCTGGTCACAGCGGTGGGCAAGTACTGGATCTGCAAACGCGCGCCCGGAATGATCAACGAAGCCGCCGAATGCATGGGCGGCGCCGGTTATGTCGAAGACAGCATCTTGCCGCGGTTGTACCGTGAGGCGCCGGTCAATTCGACGTGGGAAGGTTCCGGCAACGTGCAATGCCTTGACGTGCTGCGAGCGTTGTCGAAGGAGCCGGGTGTGCTCGACGTACTGTTCAGCGAATTGGGCGATGGTCATGGCGACAAACGCCTGGCCGCACACATCACTCAATTGCAGACAGCGTTCAAGGACACCAGCGACACTCAATACCGCGCCCGCCAGCTCACCGAGGACATCGCCTTGGGCCTTCAGGCCAAGCTGTTGCTGGAGGCTGGCAACGCCGCCGTGAGTGACGCTTTCATTGCGAGCCGCCTCGGTTCGGCCGGTCGGGTGTATGGCGCGTTGCCACGTGGACTGGAGGTGGAAGCGATTGTCGCCCGGTCGACCCCGCTTGTGTGAACAACACCGGATCCCTGTGGGAGCGGGCTTGCTCGCGAAAGCGGTCTGTCAGTCACATCAATTTTGAATGTACCGCCGCATTCGCGAGCAAGTCGAATCGTCGCACCGCCGCTCCCACATTGGATTGATGGTGTGCATAGCATCTGTGAATCAACACTCCACTGTTCCCGTAAAGCAACGATCAAGGCAAGATGAAGGCCTGCAAGTCAGAACACAGGATGCTGATCGTGACCGAAGCTTTTATTGTCGTTCAAACCGCCGAGCAAGCCGTGGACCGGCTTGCGCTCTTGCACAATCGTGCAACCACCGCGCTGAACCAGGCGCTCAAGCGTTACCTCAAGGATCGAGTCGAACCGGACGCCGAACAGCGTGCGATGTTTCGTTATCCCGAACTGCGTCTGACCTACCTTTGCCAGGGCGAAGTCCCACAGACCACTCGCGCCTACGCCAAGGTTCAACTGCCGGGGACTTACAGCGTCACCGTCACGCATCCCGCCGCCTTCCGTAAATACCTGCTGGAACAGCTGGTGCCGTTGATGCACGACTTCACCGTGACGGTGGAGGTCGGCATCAGCCAGCAAAATATTCCTTATCCGTACGTGGTTGAGCAGGGCGAAGAACTGGCCGGCTCCGGCGTCACCGCTGCGGTGCTGGCGCGGGTGTTCCCGAGTACGGATTTGTCTGCCGCGACCGATGGCATCGCCGACGGTTTGTACGATTGGGAAAACACCGACCCGCTGCCGCTGGCCCTGTTCGACGCCGCGCGGGTGGATTTCTCCCTGCGCCGTCTGGTGCATTACACCGGCAGCGACTGGCGTCATGTGCAGCCATGGATTCTGCTGACCAACTACCACCGCTACGTTGACCAATTCATCGTCCATGGCCTGGAACAGTTGCGCAACGATCCACGCTTCGTGCGCATGGTTCTGCCCGGTAACGTAATCATCGAAAAGAGCATGGACCACGGCGAAGCCTCGGCGATTGCCGCCGGTGTGGTTTGGCACCGCTATCAGATGCCGGCCTATCACCTGATCGCCAGCGACGGCCACGGCGTGACCCTGGTGAACATCGGCGTCGGCCCGTCCAACGCCAAGAACATCACTGACCATTTGGCGGTACTGCGTCCGCATTGCTGGCTGATGATCGGCCACTGTGGCGGCTTGCGTCAGTCGCAGACGATTGGCGATTACGTACTGGCGCACGCTTACATGCGCCGCGACGGGATTCTCGATCGGGTCGTGCCGCCGAATATTCCGATTCCGGCCCTGGCTGAAGTGCAGATGGCGTTGCAGCAAGCAGCGGCCAATATCACCGGTGAGAAGGGCGACGAGCTGAAAAAACGCCTGCGCACCGGCACCGTACTGACCTACGACGACCGTAACTGGGAATTGCGCTGGGCTCAGGAGCGTCCGCTGATCAACCTGTCTCGCGCCGTGGCGGTGGACATGGAAAGCGGCACCATCGCAGCACAAGGTTATCGCCTGCGGGTTCCGTACGGCACGTTGCTCTGTGTTTCGGATAAACCGTTGCACAGCGAAATCAAACTGCCGGGTTCGGCCAACGCCTTCTATGAGCGCGCGGTCAGCCAGCATTTGAAGATCGGTATCGAGGCGGTGGATCTGTTGCGCACCGAACTCAACTCGCTGCACTCGCGCAAACTGCGCAGCTTCGACGAGCCGCCGTTCCGCTAACGGTTTGTCATGGTCATTTAGCGGTCAGGGCACTAGCATTAGCAGCCCTGACCGTTAGATGTTCCTTTTCCCATGTCTCGTCCTCAACGTCCCGTTTCCCGCCGCCCTGGCGTGAAGCCTGCGCCATCGTCCTCAGCCCCGCGCCGTGTCGCCAAAGCGCCACCGGCCGAGCCGAAGCTGATTCTGTTCAACAAGCCTTTTGATGTGCTGACGCAATTCAGCGACGGCGAAGGGCGGGCGACGCTCAAGGATTACATCGAGATTCCCGGGATTTACCCGGCAGGACGGCTGGATCGCGACAGCGAAGGTTTGCTGCTGCTGACTAACGACGGCCAGCTTCAGGCGCGGATCGCCGATCCGAAACACAAACTGGCCAAGACCTATTGGGTGCAAGTGGAAGGAGAGCCGAGTGCCGAGCAATTGCAGCGTTTACGCGATGGCGTGGAGCTGAACGATGGCATGACGCTACCGGCTGAAGCGCGACAGCTTGAAGAGCCAGAACTGTGGCCACGCAACCCGCCGGTGCGCTTTCGCAAAAGTGTGCCGACCAGTTGGCTGGAGCTGGTGATTCGCGAAGGGCGTAACCGTCAGGTACGGCGCATGACCGCAGCGGTCGGCTTGCCGACATTGCGTCTGGTGCGGGTCAAGATCGGCGACTGGTCGATCGAAGGGCTCGATCAGGGCCAGTGGAAGGAAGTGCCGGCGCGTTTATAATGTGCCGGATTCGATCAGGCCGATGACCACACTTTTGATCACGAACGCGGCCACGCCCAGGCCGAGTACGAAGAACAGAATGAAAGAGCCAAAGCGTCCGGCCTTGGATTTCTTCGCCAGATCCCAGACGATGAAACCCATGAAAATGATCAGGATGCTGACCAGTCCGGTCATCATCCACTCTTCGAATACTGCAGGATCCATCAGGCATCTCCAGCGTGGACGGGACTAAAAGGCGCTGGAGTATACGTCATGGGCGATTGGCGAAGTATTGACCTGCGGCAGCGTGTCGCAGTCATTTGTCTGAAAACACACTGTGGCGAGGGGATTTATCCCCGTTCCAGTGCGTAGCACTGGCCGAGACTTTTAGGGTTGCTCGCAACCCAGCGGGGATAAATCCCCTCGCCACAATCAGCTGCGCAAGTGAGTGAGGGGCAGTTCAGTACTGTTGAGCACCTGATTCAACACAAAACTCGACCGCACGCTCGTCACCCCTTCAATCCGGGTGAGGTGTCCCAGCAGCAATTTCTGATAATGATCCATGTCCGGCACGACGACCTTGAGCTGATAGTCCGCATCCATCCCCGTCACCAAACTGCATTCCAGCACCTGCGGCAACGTACGAATCGCCGCTTCGAAGTTCTCGAACCGCTCTGGCGTATGCCGGTCCATGCCGATCAACACGTAAGCTGTCAGGCTCAGGCCGAGCATCTTGCGGTCCAGCAGGGCCACCTGGCGGGAGATATAGCCGTCGTCCTCCAGCTGCTTGACCCGCCGCGAGCATGGAGAGGGGGACAGGCCGATGCGTTCGGCCAGCTCCTGGTTGGAGATGCGCGCGTCACGCTGCAATTCCGCCAAAATGCTCAGGTCGTATCGGTCGAGTTTGCTCATCAATCAGGCCTTTGTCATAACTATTGCGGTGGATTATCTATCCAGGGTTAAAAATTGCGCAAGTGATGTTTATTTGAGCAATCTTCGCAATCCTCTGCCGGCGCCGCGAGCCTATTCTTATCACCAGAATCACTGCTCGGACAAACAGTCCACAGCCGCTCGCCGAATCAGGCCAGCGGCGGTCGCCACCCCCACAGGGGATGTGCCGGCCCCCGAGCTACACACTGTCCAGAAGACGGCGTGAGGTGAGCCGACGTCATAAGCGTCGAGCACGGACGAAGTTCTCAAAGGGAGGCCGACGGGTCTCCCTTTTCTTTTGCCCGGAATTTGACGACGGCGCTCAATAAATAAGTTTCGCGACTGATAACCTGTTGCAGAACCGGCCGGTGCTTTCCCAGTCTTACGTACAGGCCCTAACCCGCAGTGAGGAAAAGCATGAAGTCGCGCATCTGGCGTTTGGCCGGTGTTGGTTTGCTGTGTATCAGTGTCACTGCGCAATCGCTGGCCGATGAGCCGCAAAACCGTGGCCCCGATGACGGGCAACGCGGGTCGGACGGGCATCAGGGAAACAATCAGGGCCATGGCGGAAACAACCAGCCGCGTGCGCAGAATAACGAAATCATTCGTGGCGACAACAGTCGCCAGTTCGAGCACAACGGCCAGAATCAGAACGACGGCCAGTGGCAGAACCAGCCCCGGCCGCAGCACGATTACAAAAATCCGGTTCGCTCGCCGCCGCCGCCACCTCCGCAGTTACCAGCCAACAACCTGCCGATTCAGGGCCGGCCCGATACCGTGCGCCAGACCCAGCAGCCGCAGCGTGGTTACTATCAGGACGTGCCGCGGCGCAACGATAACAACCAGCATTGGCAGAACAACGGCCCGCGTCCCGATGACCATCGCTGGGCCGGTCGCCCGGATGGGCACGGCAATGGCTGGGGCCCTGGCCCGCAGTACCGTCCCGGTCATGTGATCGATCGCTTCCCGGACCGTGATTACCGTGTGCCGTATCGCGGTCAGGATTACTTCTACTCCGGCGGCTACTGGTATCGCCCACAAGGCCCGCGTTATGTGGTGGTGCAGCCGCCACGCGGGATTCGCGTCAGCTACTTGCCCGATTACGCGCGTGAAGTGTGGATCGGCGGTGCGCTGTTGTTCCTGGCGGCCGGCTCTTACTACGCCTATCAGGAAAGCACTCAGGATTACGTCGTGGTCGAACCGCCCGTGCAACCGCAGCCGCAACCGGTCAGCAATGGTTATGACGTGGTGGCGTATCCGGCCGACGGTCAGTCGCCGGAGCAGGTCAATCAGGACGGTTACGAGTGCTATCAATACGCGGTGCAGCAGAGCGGCTTCGATCCGCGAACGGCCACCTACCAGCCGGACCCGTCGGTGGTACAAGTCTACCGACAGGCCCAGGGCAACTGCCTGAGCAGTCGCGGTTATCAGGTTTCTTTCTGAGCCCTGCCTGCCAGTACCACTTCCTGCGGATCGGCGTGCACCAGCACTTCGGCTCGCGGGTAGGCGGCATGAATGGCATCGGCGGCTTGATCGCTGATGCCATGAGCGACTGACAGGGTCAAATCCCCCGGCAATTCCAGGTGCAACTGCACGAACCACTGGTTGCCGGAAACCCGCGTACGCAGGTCATGCGCCCCCAATACTCCCGGTACGCTGCAGGCCAGTTCGAGCATGTGCTGGCTGACGTCCGACGGTAGTTCTTCATCCATCAGCACCGTAAAGCTTTCCCGGGCGATATGAATCGCGCTCCAGAGAATGTAGGCGGCGATCCCCAATCCGAACCAAGGGTCGACCTGATGCCAGCCAAACCCGGCGAGCACCAGCGCCACCAGAATGCTGCCGTTGAGCAGCATGTCCGAGCGGTAATGCAGGGAGTCGGCGCGCACCGCGTTGGAACCGGTCGCCTTGACGACCCTATGTTGCAACATCAGCAGGGCCAGGGTCAGCACCAGGGAAAACACAATCACCCCGATACTGATCCATGGCGCCCCCACCGGTTCCGGGTGTTTCAGTCGATCAATCGCCTGTAAGGCAATCAGCACCGCACTGCCGCCAATGAACAACGCCTGAGCCATGCCTGCCAACGATTCGGCCTTTCCGTGCCCGTAACGGTGATCATCGTCGGCCGGGCGCAAGGCGTAATGCACTGCGAGCAGGTTGAGCAGCGAGGTGACGCCGTCGAGGGTCGAGTCGGTCAACCCGGCAAGCATGCTCACCGAACCGCTCAACCACCAGGCGATGGCTTTGGCGACGATCAGCGTGCACGCCACCGCCACCGAGGCACGGGTCGCCAGCCGCAGCAGGCGGGCGTGTTCGGAGCTGGAAATCATAAGTGCGGCTATTCCTTTAAGTGCACGGTTTACGCGGCAGGTTGCAGGCCTAACATGGCCAGTTGCTGGGCGCTGCCTTTGTGCTGGATCAGGCGCGGGTCATCCAGCGGGAAGCTGCGGCCCAGTTCGGTTTCGAGAATAGTCTGCAATTTGTGGTTATCGACCTTGCCGTCGGCGCCGATGGCTTCCTTGAGTTTTTCCGGGGCCACCTGTGCGGTCTCGCCGGGCGCGTAGTAAATCGCGCCAGTGGTGAAGTCCACGGCAAACGCGATCAGGCCGGGAATGATGTAGAACAGCAGACCCACGGCATCCAGCGCGGCGATGGCCGGGTCGATCTTGCCGTCGATCTGACCGCGACGGTCAGGGTAGAAAATCGATCCGCAAGCGGTCACCTGAGTCAGCAACGTCGCGACCAATACACCGCCAATCAAGCGAAAGGGAACACGCATATGAAATCTCCTGAGTCATCTGGAAAACGAAGGGGCGTCTATATGAATTAGGACCGTCATTAACGCCGAGCAGTTCGCCGTTATACTCGCCGCTCTGTTTTGGAGCCAGCATGATTTCTTTGCCGATTGATGAAGTTTTACCCGCCCTGCGTGAAGCCTTGGCTACACGCCACGAAGCCGTGCTCGAAGCACCGCCCGGCGCCGGTAAAACCACCCGCGTGCCGTTGGCCTTGCTCAACGAGCCCTGGTTGGCCGGGCAGACCATTCTCATGCTCGAACCGCGCCGTTTGGCCGCGCGGGCAGCAGCGGAGCGCTTGGCCAGTGAGCTGGGCGAGAAGGTCGGCGAAACCGTCGGCTATCGCATTCGTCTCGACAGCAAGGTCGGCCCCAAAACCCGTATCGAAGTGGTTACCGAAGGGATTCTGACCCGACGCTTGCAGGACGACCCGGCACTCGAAGGCGTGGGTTTGCTGATCTTCGACGAATTCCACGAGCGCAGCCTCGATGCCGATCTGGCGCTGGCCTTGAGCCTGAATGGCCGCGAGCTGTTCCGTGACGACCAACCGCTGAAAATCCTGTTGATGTCGGCCACGCTGGAAGGCGAACGCCTGGCCGGGTTGCTCGATGACGCGCCGATTCTGCGCAGCGAAGGCCGCATGTACCCGGTGGCGATGCGCTGGGGCCGACCATTCCAGCCCGGTGAATTCATCGAACCGCGTCTGGTGCAGACCATTCTCGAAGCCTTGAATGACGAAACCGGCAGCGTGCTGGTGTTCCTGCCGGGGCAAGCGGAAATCCGTCGGGTGCATCAGCAGCTGGCTGATGCGCTGGGCGAGAGCACGCAGGTTTTGCTTTGCCCGTTGCACGGTGAACTGGACCTTGCTGCCCAACGCGCGGCGATCGATCCGGCCCCCGCCGGCAAACGCAAAGTGGTGCTGGCGACCAACATTGCCGAGACCAGTCTGACCATCGACGGCGTGCGCGTGGTGATCGACGCCGGGTTGGCGCGGGTGCCGCGTTTCGATCCGGGCAGCGGCATGGCCCGCCTCGATACTCAGCGTATTTCCAAAGCCAGCGCCACTCAGCGCGCGGGCCGGGCCGGGCGGTTGGAGCCGGGCGTGTGTTATCGCTTGTGGTCGCAGGATCAGCACGAGCAACTGGCGGCCTACGCCAGCGCGGAAATCCTCTCGGCGGACCTTGCCGGATTAGCGTTGCAGCTCGGCCGCTGGGGTGTGACGCCGGGACAATTGGTGTGGCTCGACGTGCCGCCAGCGGCCGCTTATGCGCAGGCTCAGGACTTGCTTGAGCGCCTGGGCGCATTGGACGGCGAAGCGCTGACCCGTCACGGTCAGGCGATGGCCGAACTGCCAGCGCATCCGCGTATCGCGCATTTGCTGTTGCGCGGTCAGGCGCTCGGCTTGGCCGACATGGCCTGCGATGTCGCGGCCTTGCTCGGCGAGCGAGATATTTTGCGTGGCGCCGGGGCGGATCTGCACAGCCGATTGGTGCTGTTGTCCGGTGAAGAACGGGCCGCACGCGGCGCTCAGGGTGGCGTGCAACGAGCGCGGCAACTGGCGCGGCAGTATCGCGGTTACCTGCGGGGCAAGGCGTCGGAACCGGTCAGCGATCCAGATCATCCGCGTTGGCTCGGCGCGCTGTTGGCGTTGGCCTATCCCGACCGAGTTGCCCAACAGCGCCGGGCCGGTGGCGCGGAATATCGCTTGGCTAACGGTCGTGCAGCGCTGTTTGCCGAAGCCGACAGTTTGATGAAGCAACCGTGGCTGGTGATCGCCGATCTCGGCAGTCGTCAGGGCCAGCGTGAGGAACGGATTTATCTGGCGGCAGATTTCGATCCGGCGCTGTTCGATTCCGTGTTGGCCGAGCAAGTGCGCGTGGTCGATCAACTGGATTGGGATGAGCGTGAAGGCGTATTGCGCGCCGAGCGTCAGCGCAAGGTCGGTGAATTGATCCTCAGTCGCGAACCTCTGACTGGCCTCGACGAAACCGCTCGCAGTCAGGCACTGGTGAATCTGGTGCGGCGTAAAGGACTGGAGCTGTTGCCGTGGACTCCGGAGCTGCGTCAGTGGCAGGCGCGAGTGGCGTTGTTGCGACAGTTGGACCTCAGCAGTAAAGAGCAGAGTGAATGGCCGGATGTCAGCGATGCTGCATTGCTCAAAAGCCTCGAACATTGGCTGATGCCGTATCTGGGCAAGGTTTCGCGGCTCAGTCACTTCGCCAATCTGGACCTGTCGAGCATCGTCCATAACCTGCTGCCGTGGCCGCTGCCGCAACGGCTCGATGAGCTGGCGCCGCATCATCTGAGCGTGCCATCCGGTTCATCGATTCGCCTGGATTACAGCGAGCAGCCGCCGATTCTGGCGGTGCGGTTGCAGGAGCTGTTCGGCTTGGCCGAGACCCCGCGGATTGCCGGTGGCCGGCAAGTGGTCAAACTGCATTTGCTGTCCCCGGCGCGACGGCCGGTGCAGGTGACCCAGGACCTGGCGAACTTCTGGCGCAGTACGTATGCCGAGGTGAAGAAGGATTTAAAGGGGCGGTATCCGAAGCACTACTGGCCTGATGATCCGCTGGTGGCCGAGGCGACGGCGCGTATCAAGCCGCGTAAAAGCTGAAGATGTTCAAGAGGCGGCCTTCGCGGTCAATTGTTCCCGGCAATAGTCGGCAAACAGCTGCGCCGGTTTGGTCAGTTGCCCGCGCTTGAGCCACGCCGCCACCAGCCCTGAACCGGTGATGTCTTCGACGATGTCCACGCACACCACTTTCTGGCCGTCATAGGTGCACTCCGAATGCGGCCGGGTGACCAGGATCGAGAAACCGAACCCTTGCCCGACCATACCCCGGACCATCTCGATCGACGGTGAGCTGAAGGCAATGTTCGGCGTCAGCCCCAACTCTTCGAACAGGCTGACGAAGTAGGTCCGGCTCGGTTGCACGTCCAGCAGAATCATCGGCTCCAGGCACAGATCCCGCAGCGACACTTGTTTGAGCTGAGCAAAGCGATGATCCGCCGGCAACAACGCATAAGGTCGCTGCGCCGGCATCAAAGGTTCGGTCTGGATGGTGGCGTCGAGGTCGTGTTCATACAGGATCGCCAGGTCGAAGGTGCCCGAGGTCAGGCCTTGCACCAGCTCTTGCTGTTCGCCGTCGCGGATGCGGATTTTCACCCCCGGATACAGCGCCGAGAACCCGGCAATCAACTGCGGCAGGTACAGCGGCGCGACCGTTTCGAAGCAACCGATATCGATTTGCCCGGCCACCACATCGTTGTCGGCCAGGGCGTTCTGTTCGAACTCCTTGGCCATGCGCAGCAGTTCCTGGGCTTTGCGGTAGAAGCGCGCGCCGCTGGGGGTCAAGGACACGCCCTGGGCGTGATGACGGATCAGCAGTTGCACGCCGAAGCTGTCTTCCAGGCCTTTGATCGCCGTGGAAATCGCCGGTTGCGCGATGTACAGCTTGCGCGACGCCTCGGCGACGCTGCCGCATTCGACGGTGGTGATGAAGTACTTCAATTGACGCAGGTTGTAGGCAGCCACGGCAAACCTCGGGGTGGATGATTTCGACATCCAGGCAATTTTCGCGCCGACTGCATCCGTTCTGACGACGGTGTTGTTATGCCTGAACAATAACCACATACCGCGCCACCGGGGAGATCGGCTGCCCAGTTTTTTCATGGTCTGCGAAGACATTTTTACTATTTTTCCTGGACACAGGCCTGGGCCACCATCCAATCCACAAGAAAGCCCATGGAGCATCTGAACGTGTTCGAGCTTACATTCTGGCAAAACAAAGCCGCTGCGCTGCAGTTTCCCGATCAAGCCGTGATCGACGGTAAACCCCGCGCGGCGCAGTCGGGGCAGACCTTCGCCGCGATCAACCCTGCCACCGGCCAGTGCTTGGCCAACGTAGCCGCGTGCGGCGATGAAGACGTGGACGCCGCGGTGCGCAATGCGCGGCAGGTGTTCGAGGCCGGCACCTGGTCGGCGCGTTCGCCGAATGAGCGCAAGCAAGTGCTGTTGCGCCTGGCCGAACTGATCATGACCCATCGCGAAGAACTGGCGCTGCTCGACTCGCTGAACATGGGCAAACCGGTGATGGACGCCTACAACATCGACGTGCCGGGTGCCGCCGGAGTGTTTCGCTGGTACGCCGAAAGCCTCGATAAACTCTACGACCAGATCGCGCCGAGTGCGCAGAACGTGCTGGCGACCATCACCCGCGAAGCGCTGGGCGTGGTTGCTGCGGTGGTGCCATGGAATTTCCCGCTGGACATGGCTGCGTGGAAACTCGCACCCGCGTTGGCGGCGGGTAATTCGGTGATCCTCAAGCCCGCCGAGCAGTCACCGTTTTCCGCCCTGCGGCTGGCCGAGCTGGCGCTGGAAGCCGGCCTGCCAGCAGGCGTGTTGAACGTGTTGCCGGGGCTCGGCGAGCAGACCGGCAAAGCCCTCGGTTTACACCCGGATGTCGATTGCCTGGTGTTCACCGGCTCCACCGAAGTCGGCAAATATTTCATGCAGTACTCGGCGCAATCGAACCTCAAACAGGTGTGGCTGGAGTGTGGCGGCAAGAGCGCCAATCTGGTGTTCGCCGATTGTCAGGACCTCGATCTCGCCGCTGAGAAAGCCGCGTTCGGGATCTTCTTCAATCAGGGTGAAGTGTGCTCGGCCAACTCGCGGTTGCTGGTGCAGCGTTCGATTCATGACGAGTTCGTCGAGCTCCTCAAAGCACACGCCGAATGCTGGCAGCCGGGCGATCCGCTGGACCCGTCGAGCCGCGCCGGGGCGATTGTCGACAGCCGTCAGACTGCACGCGTCATGAAGTTCATCCAGCAGGCCGAACGCCAAGGCGCAACGAAACTGTGTGGTGGTCGGCAGTCGATTTTCAACGGTTCCGACAACTTCATTCAGCCGACGATTTTCACCGGCGTGAGCCCGGACATGCCGCTGTTTCGCGATGAAGTGTTCGGCCCGGTGCTGGCGGTCACGGCGTTCGATGACGAGGCACACGCCTTGCAACTGGCCAACGACAGCGTCTACGGTTTGGCAGCGTCGCTGTGGACCGACGACCTCAACCGCGCCCACCGCGTGGCGCGGCAATTGCGAGCCGGCACGGTGTCGGTCAACAGCGTCGATGCGCTGGATGTGACCGTGCCTTTCGGCGGCGGCAAGCAATCCGGTTTCGGCCGCGACCTGTCGCTGCATTCATTCGATAAATACACCCAGTTGAAGACCACCTGGTTTCAGCTGCGCTCATAACAGCCGCTAATAACAAAACGGAGAACTGGCGATGACCACACCACGTGAAACCCGCGACTACCAGGCCGCCGACGCTGCGCACCACATCCACGCATTCGTCGATCAAAAAGCGCTCAACGATGAAGGACCTCGGGTGATGGTTCGTGGCGAGCGTCTGCACCTGTGGGACAACGATGGTCGGCGTTACCTCGACGGCATGTCCGGGCTGTGGTGCACCAACCTCGGTTACGGCCGCAAGGACCTGGCCGCTGCGGCGACTCGGCAGCTGGAGCAGTTGCCGTACTACAACATGTTTTTCCACACCACTCACCCGCAGGTGATCGAGCTGTCGGAGCTGCTGTTCAGCCTGTTGCCGGGGCACTACAGCCACGCGATCTACACCAACTCCGGCTCCGAAGCCAACGAGGTGCTGATCCGCACCGTGCGCCGTTACTGGACGATTCTCGGCAAGCCCGAGAAGAAAATCATGATCGGTCGCTGGAACGGTTACCACGGCTCGACCCTGGCGGCGACGGCGCTCGGCGGCATGAAGTTCATGCACGAAATGGGCGGCATGATTCCCGACATCGAACACATCGATGAACCGTACTTTTTTGCCCACGAGGGCAACCTGACCCCGGCTGAGTTTGGCCTGCGGGCGGCGCAGCAACTCGAAGCGAAGATTCTCGAACTCGGTGCGGACAAGGTCGCCGGGTTTATCGCCGAGCCGTTCCAGGGCGCGGGCGGGATGATCTTTCCACCAGAGAGTTACTGGCCGGAAATTCAGCGAATCTGCCGTAAGTACGATGTGCTGTTGTGCGCTGACGAAGTGATCGGCGGCTTCGGTCGTACCGGTGAATGGTTCGCCCACGAGCACTTCGGTTTCGAGCCGGACACGCTGTCGATCGCCAAGGGTTTGACTTCGGGTTACATCCCCATGGGCGGTTTGATTCTGTCGAAGAAAATGGCTCAGGTACTGGTGGAGCAGGGCGGGGTGTTTGCCCACGGCTTGACCTACTCCGGGCACCCGGTGGCAGCGGCGGTGGCCATCGCCAACCTCACGGCATTGCGCGATGAAGGGGTGGTGACGCGGGTCAAGGATGACATCGGACCGTACCTGCAACAGTGCTTGCGCGAGGTGTTCGTCAAGCACCCGTTGGTGGGCGATATTCAGGGAGTCGGCATGGTGGCGGCGCTGCAATTGGCTGAAGATAAAACCAGTCGCAAGCGCTTTGCCAATGAGAACGACATTGCCTGGCGCTGCCGCACGATTGGCTTTGAAGAGGGGGTGATTATTCGCTCGACACTGGGGCGGATGATCATGGCGCCGGCGTTGATTGCCAGTCGTGAAGAGGTTGATGAACTGGTGGGGAAAACCCTGAAAGCCGTTGATCGTACGGCGCAGGAATACGGCCGCCTTTAATCTAGTAGCGATCTTTCAGGCCTCTTCGCGAGCAAGCCCGCTCCCACATTGGATCTAGGTCGATCACAGAATTTGTGTACGACACCGATCAAGTGTGGGAGCGGGCTTGCTCCGGGCGGCGTTCCGACGAATGCGATAGCCAATTCACCACACCGCTCAGCTATTGCACCCACCTCGGGCATCCCCGCCCACAGCGCCCTTTCGCAGTGCGCGCTACCCAGTTTTTTCATCACTCCCATCGACATATTTCCTAATTTTCCTAATCCCCGCCTTGGGCCACCATCGACCTCGCCAGTCAGCCAAACGCTGCTCACCGAAAGGTCCACCAGAGACCTCAGGTGACAGCTCTTCTCCAAGGCCGCTGGCCGTACTGCCCATGACAAAACTAAATCAACAGCTTTGGGAGTGCTCCATGATCAAGTCCTTGCTTACCCGCTTCGCACATCCACTGGCGGTCACCGCCATCGCCGCGACGGTCGCTACCAGCGCCCAGGCCGGCACCCTCTCTATCGGCCACACCACGTGGGTCGGTTACGGCACGCTCTACCTGGCTCAGGACCTGGGCTACTTCAAGGAAAACGGTTTGACCGTTGAATTGCCTGTCGTCGAAGAGGCTTCGATGTACATGGCCGCGCAAGCCTCGGGCGAATTGTCGGGCTCGGCGTCGACCATCGACGAGGTGCTCAAATACCGTCCGCAATTCTGCTTCAAGGCGGTGGCTGCACTGGACGACAGCCATGGTGGCGACGGTGTTTTGGTCGGCAAGGACGTCAAGAGTCTGCAGGAGCTGAAAGGCAAAGCGGTGGCGGTGAACGAAGGGTCGACTTCGCAGTTCTGGCTGTCTTACCTGCTGAAAAAACACGGCATGAAAATGAGCGACATCACCGTGCAGAACATGACGGCCGACGATGCCGCCACTGCGTTCATCGCTGGTCGCGTGCCAGCCGCGGTGACATGGGAACCGCATCTGTCGATGGTCCGCAGCAAGCAACAAGGCAAGGTGTTGATCGACAGCAGCAGTACGCCGGGAGTGATTGTCGACGTGGTCGCGCTCAACTGCACGGTCATCGAGAAGCAGCCGGAAGACGTCAAGGCATTGGTCGCCGGTCTGTACAAGGCGGTTCAGTACACCAAGGATCATCCGCAAGAAGCCTACAAAATCATGGCCAAAGGCGTCGGCGGTTACCTCGCCGATCCTAAGGAACTGGCCGCTGCCGCGCAGGGCGTGCGCTTCTACGATCAGGCCATGAGTGAAAAACTCCTCGGCTCGCCGGGCAAACCGGGCGACAGCGAACCGCTGATCAAACTGGCCAATGAGACCGCCAGTGAATTGCAGGGCAAACCCTACAACGTCAGCAATGACGACCTGATCGACAACCGCTTCGTCAGCCCGCTCTAGGAGGTTTGCATGTTCAAGCGCAATTCATGGCTGAGCCGCTGCATCACGCCCAAGACCGGCCTGCCGGTTTCAGTGATCTGGAGCGCGAGCGGTCTGGCCTGGGTGTTGTTGGTCGGCCTGTGGGCCGGGTTGTCTTACGGTGGCGTGGTGCCGGGCATGTTCTTGCCGACACCGGGCGCGGTGGTCGAGGCCGCCGTGCGCCTGAGCCGCGACGGTACGCTCGGTCTGCATGTGTGGGCCAGCCTCGAAGTGGTGATGGTCGGTTTCATCGTGTCGTCGCTGGTGGCGGTGCCGCTGGGGTTGCTGATGGGCAGCTTCCGCATCGTCCAGGCGTTCCTTGAGCCGATGGTCAATTTCATCCGCTACCTGCCGGTAACTTCGTTCGTGCCGCTGTTCATTCTGTGGATCGGCATCGGCCTGGAACAGCGGGTTTCGGTGATCATCTTCGGCGTGTTTTTCCAGCAACTGGTGATGATCGCGGACGTGTCCAAAGGCATCTCCAAAGACCTGATCAACGCCTCTTACACCCTTGGCTCGAACCGCCGCGATGCGGTGCTGCATGTGATCGCCCCGGCGTCGTTGCCGGGTGTGCTCGACACCTTGCGCGTGACCATGGGCTGGGCCTGGACTTACCTGGTGGTCGCCGAGTTGGTCGCGGCTTCCAGTGGTTTGGGTTACTTGAGCCTTAAAGCCATGCGCGGTTTTCAAGTGGATGTGATTTTCCTGGCCATCGCGATCATCGGCCTGCTGGGCCTGGTCACCGATCAACTGTTCCGTTTTCTCCGTCTGAGGATCGCCGCATGGGCTCAGTAAGCGCCGTCAACCCTCGTTTCGTCACGCCACAGGCCACCCCGGTGCACGCCGCACCACGGCTGCAAGTGGACAAGGTCAGCCTTCGCTATCAAAAGCCCGATGGTGGCGTGTTCACCGCGCTGGATCAGGTGTCGTTCGAAGTACCGGATCAGCAGTTCGCTGTGCTGGTCGGGCCATCGGGCTGCGGCAAGTCGAGTTTGCTGTACCTCACCGCCGGATTGAATGAGCCCACGGAAGGCGAGATCTATGTCGGTGGCCAACAAGTTCAGGGGCCGGGTGCGGATCGCGGCATGGTGTTCCAGAGCTACACGCTGTTCCCCTGGCTGACGGTGCGGCAGAACGTCGAATTCGGCCTCAAACGTCGCGGTATGGCAGCCGCTCAGCGCAAGGAGATCGTCGATTACTACGTCAATGAAGTCGGCCTGACCGGGTTCGCCAACAACTACGCCAAGCAACTTTCCGGCGGCATGATGCAGCGTGTGGCAATTGCTCGGGCGCTGGCCAACGATCCGCAAATCCTGCTGATGGACGAGCCTTTCGGCGCGCTCGACAGCCAGACGCGTTTGCAAATGCAGCAGCTGTTGTTGCGGGTCTGGGGCAACAGCAAGAAGACCGTGTTGTTCGTGACCCACGATATCGACGAGGCGATTCTGCTGGGCGACCGGGTCTACGTGATGGGCGCGCGACCGGGTCGGATCAAGCAGATTCTGGACGTGCCGATCGAACGCCCACGGACCCTGGACATGGTCATGGAGCGCTCGTTCATCGACATGAAACGCAAGATCTTCGGGCTATTGCACGATGAGCTGGAGGAGGAGCATTGACCGTGCACAAATCCCTGTGGGAGCGGGCTTGCTCGCGAAGGCGATTTATCATTCAACATTGATGTCGGCTGACCCACCGCTTTCGCGAGCAAGCCCGCTCCCACAGGTTTTGCATCGTTAGTTGGCGGGTAAAAGGAAACGGGCGATCACCGGCAAGTGATCGGAGATCCGCAAGGTATCGTCCTGTCTCACCGTCGCCTCGACCCGTTTGATCCGCGGACTGTAGAACAGGTAGTCGACAGTCCGGTCCGGGCCGTTCAAGGCCGGATCATTCGGGTAATGAGTCAGCCACCGCGCCCGGTCGATGCCGCTGGCTTCGTTGTTGGTCGGGATCATCGGGTATTTGTCCCACAGCCCATGCAGCGCGCTGTCGGCGGAGTAGGGCGTGCGTTGCTCGTCGGGCAGGCGTCGATATTGCCCCAGCGGCAACAGGTTGAAGTCCCCACCGATCAACCACGGCGTGCCGCGGCTTTCGAACTTGTCGAGGACTTTGACCGTGGCCGTCACCTGGGCTTGAAGTGTTTCGTCGGGCGGAATAACGCGGTCCAGATGGGTGTTGAGCACCGCTATCTGACCGCCGTCGCTCAACGGCAGATACGTGACCAGCAAGGCGTTTTTCGGTTTGAACTGGCGGGAGATGAAATTGGCCGGTCCGACCGGTAACTGCAGGCGTTCGGCATGTTCGACCTGGTAGCGGCTGAGGGTGGCCAGCTGCCGGCCGACGCTGCCGAAGATGTGCGGCTCAGGCACAAAGTCGGCTTTCCAGTCGAAGGCGTGAGCGCTGCACGGATACAGGTCCGCGACCCGCTCCTGAAGCAGTTTGAACTGGTTTTGGTAATCGCTGGCCTTGGCGCCGTCATCGAGCTCCTGCAACAGCACGACGTCCGGTTGCTCGTCGCGGATCACCCGCGCCACTTCATCGAGGCTGAAGGCCATGTCTTCGGGCGTGGGTTTTTCGTCATTGCCGGCCGCCAGGTCATTCCAGAACACGTAGCGTTTTCCCGCCAGGTACTGAACGTTCCAGGTCATCACCGTCAGCGCCTGACCGGGCACCAGCGTCGGTGCCTGGGCGTTGCAACTGACCGGTAAGGCTTCCTTGGCTTCGGGGCGCCAGGTCAGGTTGTAGATCAGGGCAATCAGGCCGGTCACGATCAACAGGCCCAGCAGGGTGTAGCGCAGTAGACGGGTCATGGCTCGGCTTATAGCGTTACAAAAGTTGACCCAGAGCATAACCGACAGACGGGCTTAAGCCCACGGGGGGAGCGGTCAGAGCGGCCCGTCAATTTTCTCGGGCACCTCGTCGATCAGCATGAACAGGCGGAACAGCACCACGCTGACGAACAGTTGCAGGAAGCTGTGGGCGCTGTCGATCAGCAGCGAAATCACCGGGTTCTGCGGTTCGGGATAGACCGCAAGGGTCGCGCCCTTGAGCACCCACAACGGGCCCATTACACAGAGAATGCACACCAGAATGCGCAGGAAATGGCCGCGAGTCAGGCGCAGGCTTTCCTTCATCGCCGCCAGCGGTGCGAAGCCGCGCAGCACCAGCAGGTACTCGCCAAACGCCAGGGTCACCATCAGCCAGATGCCCGGCAGGAAATACAGCGACAGGCCGATCAGGATCAGCAAGGTATTGAGCGCAGTGAGCAGGGCGAAGCGCGGCCACAGGTAGGCGGCCCTCGACAGCAGGTCACGGTTGCGCGGCGATTCACCCCGGCTGCGCGCATCGAGAAACAGGATCAGCGCGGCGGTGTACAGCGGATAAACCAGCAAGCCGACCATCACGCTGATACCGGGGAAGCTGTCCGGCTCGGTGGAGTGATCGACCACTTGTTGCAGCAGCGCCTCGAAGATCACCAGCGGCAGGCACAGCCGCACGATCTGGCCCAGATTGCGCTTGAAGAAATACAGTGAGTCACGCAGTACATCGAACGAATTCATCAGTCGGTATCGCAGGTTGGAAGCAGTGGCCCACTTTAACCGATGAAGCGCTTTGGGGCGCAAACGTAAACGTTCGGTAAAGACCATTGAAACATCCTGTATCAGCCTCCATTACGGATGAGCACCTTATCCACAGTGGATAAGGGCGACGATATTCCCGGCAATCTACGAGGTCGCCATGAACAGCGAAGAACAAACCCTGATCGATGGACTGTTTTCCCGGCTGCAACAGGCCGAAACGGATTCAGCCCCGCGCGACGCCCAGGCCGAGGCGCGGATCAAGGAACACCTGACTCGCCAGCCCGCGGCGGGCTATTTCATGACCCAGGCGATTCTGGTGCAAGAGGCAGCCATCAAGAGCCTCGACGAACAGAACAAACAACTCACGCAACAAGTCCAGCAATTGCAGGCCGAACTGCAATCGGCCAAGGCTCAGCCGGCAGCTGCGGCACCGAGCAGCGGTGGCTTCTTGTCGAGCATCTTTGGTGGCGGTTCCCGTGATCTGCAGCCAGCGCCTACCCAAAGCCCATCGGCATCGAGCGGTGGCGGCTGGCGTGAACCGGCGCGGACGTCGTTCAACTCGCAGCCGCCTCAGCAAAACTTCGGTGCAGCGCCGCCTCAGCAGAATTACGCCCCGCAACAGCCGGCCGGCAGCAGCTTCCTCGGTGGTGCACTGAAAACCGCCGCCGGTGTGGCCGGTGGTGTGATGCTGGCGCAAGGCATCAGCAGCCTGTTCCATCACAATCAGCAGCCGGAAGTGGTTGAAGTGATCAAGGAAGAACCGGCTCAGGTCAACGATCAGAGCGGTGACAACGGCTCGGGCGAAGATCAGCGCGTGGCTGACAACTCCTATGATCAAGGCGGTTTTACCGACGCCGACTACAGCGATGACAGCTCATCGTTCTTTGGCGGTGACGACGATTCCTTCGTCTGATTCATCTGTGGCGAGGGAGCTTGTCGGAACGCCGCACCGTCCCGCTGGGGTGCGAAGCGCCCCTTTGCTTTAGAACCTAAGGGCCTGCTACGCAGTCCAGCGGGAGCAAGCTCCCTCGCCACACGGCCGATTATTCGCGGAACAATCCTTCAGGCTGGCATACTGGGCAACTTTTCGGGCCTGGTGCCTGATCCTGCCCGCGCTCCGGCGCGCCAACGAGGATGACCGGTGAAAAAAATCGCAGTGTTCGCCGATGTCCAGAACCTCTATTACACCGTGCGTCAGGCCTATGGTTGCCACTTCAACTATGCCGCACTGTGGGCTGATATCAGCAAACAGGGCGATATCGTCGAGGCCTATGCCTACGCCATCGATCGCGGCGACAGCAAACAACAGCAATTCCAGCAGATCCTGCGCAACCTCGGCTTCGTCGTGAAGCTCAAGCCCTACATTCAGCGCAGCGATGGCTCGGCCAAGGGTGACTGGGACGTGGGCATCACCCTCGACATCATGGACGCCGCCGATCATGTCGACGAAGTGGTGCTGGCCTCCGGTGACGGTGATTTCGACATGCTGCTGGAGCGCATCATCACCAAGCACGGGGTGCAAGCCGTGGCCTACGGCGTGCCGGGCCTGACGGCCAACTCGCTGATCCGCGCCGCCAGCCGCTACGTGCCGATCGAAGGCGCGTTGCTGCTCAAGAATTGATTTATACGGAGTTGAAACAGGTTTGGAACGCATAGCAGTCATCGACTTTGAAACCACCGGGATCTCCCCGAGCAGCAGCTGCCGGGCCACGGAAATTGCCGTGGTGATCCTTGAACAGGGGCGCATCGTCGAGCGTTACCAAAGCCTGATGAATGCCGGCGTGCGCGTCCCGGCCTTTATCGAACAACTCACCGGCATCAGCAACGCCATGCTGCGCACCGCGCCATCGGCCGAGCAGGTGATGAACGAAGTCAACGAATTCGTCGGCATCACACCGCTGCTGGCGCACAACGCCGCGTTCGACCAGAAGTTCTGGGACTTTGAACTCGGCCGCATCAAGCGCACACGCTTGCAGAACTTTGCCTGCTCGCTGCTACTCGCCCGCCGTTTGATGCCCGCCGCGCCGAACCACAAACTCGGCACCCTCACCACGTTCGCCAACCTGCCTCACACCGGTAAAGCTCACCGGGCCATGGCCGATGCGGAGATGGCGGCCAACCTGACGGCACATTTGGCGCAGGAGTTGCGGCAGAAGCATGGGTTGCGGGAGTTGTCGCATGATCTGCTGGTCAGCTTGCAGAAAGTGCCGGCGGCGAAGATCAATGAGCACCTGAAACGCCATCGCGGGTTCTGACTGAAACACCGCTGAACCCCTGTAGGAGCTGCCAAGTGAAACGAGGCTGCGATCTTTTGACGTTGATTTTAAGATCAAGATCAAAAGATCGCAGCCTCGTTTCACTCGACAGCTCCTACTTGCCATTTCCCTCCAACTGCCCCAGCGGCACGCGCTTCTCTATCGCGCTCGACAATACGATCGACGTCTTGCTGAACCCGAACTTGGCGATCCGGTTGATCAACTCTTCCAGCTCCGGCATCGAACCCACGGCCGCTTGCATGATCACGCACGGATCACCCGTCACCCGATGGCATTCGGTCAGTTGTGGGATTTTGATCAGGTCGTCGTAGGCCTTCTGGTTGCCGTGCTGGTTCAGCCGCAGTTCGATCACGCACTGGATCGGCAATCCAAGCTTGGCCATGTCGACTTTCGCCTGATAACCGGTGATCACCCCACAGGCTTCCAGTTTGGCGACGCGCTCGGCCACGGCCGGAGCGGACAGGTTCACTTTGCGCGCCAGGTCGGCGTAGGACGCACGACCGTTTTCCAACAGGGCGCTGAGGAGCATGCGGTCGTATTTATCCATCGTGGTACTCCTGAAAATGACTGACTTTCGAAAACACGGTTTATAGCGGTGATCTCCGTGTTTTGAAAAGTGTACCGGCGCTATAAACAGGTTTTGTAACTTATTTTACGCCGCTGGCCTTTCTAGAATAGCTGTTCACTTGTCTTGCCTACGAGCTGCCCCATGCCTGGCTTACGTCGTTTTCCCTTACCGTTGATCGCTGCCTTTTTCGCGTTGTACGTGATTTGGGGCTCGACTTACCTGGTGATTCGCATCGGCGTTGAGTACTGGCCGCCGTTGCTGCTCGCCGGTATTCGCTTCGTGATCGCCGGGACGTTGATGTATGCGTTCCTGCGTTGGCGCGGGGCGCCGGCACCGACCTGGGCGCAGTGGAAAGCTGCCGGGATCATCGGGATTTTGCTGCTGGCGTGCGGTAACGGCGGGGTGAGCGTGGCCGAACACATGGGCGTCGCCTCGGGTGTGGCTGCGCTGGCGGTGGCGACGGTGCCGCTGTTTACCTTGCTCTGCGGATATTACTGGGGCACGCGTAATACCCGTCTCGAATGGGCCGGGATTGTGCTCGGGCTGATCGGCATTGCCATGCTCAACCTCGGTTCCAACCTGCAATCGAGCCCGCTGGGTGCCATGTTGCTGATATTCGCGGCAGCTTCCTGGGCCTTCGGTTCGGTGTGGAGCAAACACTTGCCGTTACCCCAGGGCGCGATGGCCAGCGCTGTGGAAATGCTGGTGGGCGGCGTGGTCCTGTTGATCGGCAGTGCGCTGAGTGGAGAGCATCTGGAAGCCATGCCACCGATCGAAGGCTGGGCGGCCCTGGCCTACCTGACCTTCTTTGGTTCGATCATCGCTTTCAACGCTTATATGTATCTGTTGAAAAACGTGCGCCCGGCGGCGGCCACCAGCTATGCCTATGTCAACCCGGCCGTGGCGGTGTTGCTGGGGATCGTGTTTGTCGGTGAGACCATTGGTATCGAGGAAGCATTGGCCATGGCGGTGATCATCAGCGCGGTGGTGCTGATCGGGTTGCCGCAGTGGCGTCGTGCGCCGGAACGTCCCGCCGTGGTTGTGCCGACAGAATCCCGTGTGAATTAGGGTAAACTGCGCGCCATTGCACACTCGTTTTGCACAACCGCGCTGAATTTTCCTACGGTAATCCCATGACTTTCGCCTCCCTTGGCCTGATCGAACCCTTGCTGCGCTCTCTCGAGACGCTCGGCTACCAGACCCCGACGCCGGTTCAGGCGCAAGCCATTCCGGCGGTGCTGGCCGGTCGCGACCTGATGGCCGCCGCCCAGACCGGGACGGGCAAGACCGCCGGCTTCGCGCTGCCGCTCCTGCAATTGCTGGCCATGGAAGGGCCGAAAGTGGCGTCTAACTCGGTGCGCGCACTGATCCTGGTGCCGACCCGCGAATTGGCCGAACAGGTTCACGAAGCCGTGCGTCAGTACGCCGAGAACCTGCCGTTGAGCACTTACGCGGTGTACGGCGGCGTCAGCATCAACCCGCAAATGATGAAGCTGCGCAAGGGTGTTGACGTGCTGGTGGCGACGCCGGGTCGTTTGCTCGACCTGTATCGCCAGAAGGCCCTCAAGTTCAATCAGCTGCAAACCCTGATTCTGGACGAAGCCGATCGCATGCTTGATCTGGGTTTCTCCGAGGAGCTGGGGAATATCTACCGCGTGCTGCCGAAGCAACGTCAGACGCTGTTGTTCTCCGCGACTTTCTCCGACGCGATCCGCTTGCTGGCCGGACAAATGCTCAACGATCCACTGAGCATCGAAGTCAGCCCGCGCAACGTGGCGGCCAACACCGTCAAGCAATGGGTGGTGACGGTCGACAAAAAGCGCAAGCCGGAACTGTTCATCCATTTGCTGCGCAAGGGCAAGTGGAAGCAGGTGCTGGTGTTCGCCAAGACCCGCAACGGCGTGGACGCGCTGGTGGAAAAACTCCAGGGCCTGGGCATCAATGCCGACGGCATCCACGGTGACAAACCGCAGGCAACCCGCCAGCGCGCACTGGACCGTTTCAAGGCCAGTGAAGTGCAGATTCTTGTGGCCACCGACGTCGCCGCCCGTGGTCTGGATATCGAAGATTTGCCATTGGTGGTCAACTTCGACCTGCCGATCGTGGCTGAGGACTACATCCACCGGATCGGTCGTACCGGTCGCGCGGGTGCAACCGGGCAGGCGATTTCGATGGTCTGCGCCGATGAAGTGAATCTGCTGTCGGCCATCGAGACGTTGACCCGTCAGACATTGCCTCGTCAGATGGAACATGACTTCGAGCCTGAGCACCGGGTGCCGGATACCGATGCCAGCGGTCAGGTGGTCAAGAAGCCGAAAAAACCGAAGAAGCCGAAGACTTCCGGTGGCGGTAAACGCAACTTGGGTAAGTGGGTCGAGAGTGGGGATGCTTCGGCGCCGGAGCCTTCGATCAAACCTGTGCGAAAAGTGCCGGTGTTTAATACTGGACCGCGTAAGAAGAAGCCTTAAATAGCTGCGGCGTCTGACAGGACGCCTTCGTCGGAACGCCGCCCGGAGCCGGCTCGCTCCCACAGGGGATTTGTGGACGACACAGATCCAGTGTGGGAGCGAGCCTGCTCGCGAAGGGCTCAACTCGGTTTCAAGCCTTGTGTTTCAACCACTCCACCATCCCCAACCCTGCCGCGCGCCCACTGGCGAAACACGCGGTCAGCAGATAGCCGCCCGTCGGCGCTTCCCAATCCAGCATTTCCCCCGCGCAGAACACGCCAGGCAGTTGCTTGAGCATCAAGCGCTCATCCATTGCTTCGAACATCACGCCACCGGCGCTGCTGATGGCCTCGTCCAGTGGGCGGGTTTTCACCAGTGTCAGTGGCAGCGCCTTGATCGCTTTGGCCAGCAGTGCCGGATCGGCGAAGCATTCGGCTGGAGTGAGTTCGCGCAGCAACGCCGCTTTCACACCATCGATCCCGAGCTGGCTGTGCAGGTGTTTAGCCATGGAACGTGAACCACGCGGTTTGCTCAGCGCAGCCTGAATTTTATCCACAGGCTTGCCCGGCAACAGGTCCAAGTGAATGGTCGCTGAGCCGTGCAGGTTGATGGCTTCACGGATCGGCGCCGACAAGGCGTAGATCAAACTGCCTTCAATCCCGGTTGCCGTGATCACACATTCCCCGAGCCGCGGCACGTCGTCATTGAGGCCTATGGCGATGTTTTTCAGCGGTGCGCCAGCGAATTTGCTGACCATCAACTCGCTCCAGGCCTGCACCTCGAAGCCGCAATTACTTGGTTGCAGCGGCGCGAGTCCTACGCCGTGTTGTTCCAGCGGCAGCATCCAGGCGCCGTCCGAGCCGAGCCGCGACCAGCTGCCGCCGCCGAGGGCCAGCAAGGTTGCGTCAGGCTTGACGGTTTTTTCGCCTTCGGGGCTGTCGATACGCAATCCACCGCTGTCATCCCAGCCGAGCCAGCGGTGACGGGTGTGGATAACTACGCCGGCATCTCGCAGGTGTTTGAGCCAGGCGCGCAACAGAGGGGCGGCTTTCATGTCTGTAGGAAAGACTCGCCCGGAACTGCCGACAAAGGTTTCGATGCCCAGGTCATGAATCCATTGGCACAGCGCATCAGCGCCAAATGACCGCAATAGCGGCGCAATCTGCGGCGCGCGTTCGGCGTAGCGTGAGAGAAACGCCGGGTAGGCTTCGGAATGGGTGATGTTCATGCCACCCACACCGGCCAGCAAGAATTTTCGCCCCACCGAAGGCATGCCGTCGTACAGGTCGACCTTGATCCCGGCCTGACTCAGCACTTCGGCCGCCATCAAACCGGCGGGGCCACCACCGATGATGGCAACGTGAGAAGAGGAGGAGGGCGAGGGCTGGGTCATGGCGAGAGCTGCGGCGTGGCGGAATAAGCCGCGCATTCTACCAGCACAGATCTATGTGGGAGCGGGCTTGCTCGCGAAAGCGGTGTATCAGTCGACATCAATGTTGAATGTTGAATGTTAAAT
>NZ_JAGYGJ010000034.1:0-68530 GCF_019947405.1 Pseudomonas sp. GL-B-26
CTATTACAGCAATGGCGGTAACGGTTCGACGGCCACCAATGGCACGATTTCCATTGGCGGCGGTGGTGGCGGGGCCGGTTGGGACAAGGTCGGTGGCGCTGGCGGCAACGCGGTAGGCGGGATCTATAACGCCAGCAGCGGCACCATGACCATCGTCGGCACGTCATCCATTACCAACAACATCGGCGCGGGTGGCGGCGGCGGCGGTGGCGGTGGCTATGGCAGCAATGCCACCAATGGCGGCATCGGCGGCCGGGGCGTCGGCGCGATCTGGAATAAAGGCACACTGCTGATCACGGCCGCCAACTTCGCAGCCCTGGCCGGTAATGCCGCGGGCAGTGGTGCAGGTGGTGCGGCATTGGGCGGCGGGACAACCGGCACCTCGCCAACCTCCGTCGCGACAATTTATAACGACGGTGGTGTACTCAACACCGCGTATTCGCCGCCGCCAACCGCGACCATTGTGGTCGCTGACACCACACTGGGCATCGGCGAAACGTCCTTGGTGACGATCACGTTCTCTGAGGCCGTGACCGGTCTCACCAATGCAGACCTGACCATCGCCAACGGCACGTTGACTGCGGTGAGCAGCGGCGATGGCGGTATCACCTGGACGGCAACGTTCACGCCGACCGCCAGTCTTTCCGATACGACCAATGTCATTACCTTGGACAACACTGGGGTGATCAACGGTCTGGGCACTGCCGGCGTCGGTACCACCAATTCCAATAACTACATCGTCGACACCGTACGCCCGACCGCCAGCATCGTGTTTACCGATACGGCCCTCAAAATTGGCGAAACGTCGCTGGTGACCATCACGTTCGACGGGGCCGTCACCGGTCTCACCAACGCGGACCTGACGATTGCCAACGGCACTTTGACCGCGGTGAGCAGCAGCGACGGCGGCATCACCTGGACGGGGACCTTCACCCCGACCGCCAGCATCACTGACGCGACCAACCTGATCACCCTGGACAACACCGGGGTCAGCGACGTGGCGGGCAACGCCGGCAGCGGCACCACCGATTCGAACAACTACGCCATCGATACCGTGCGGCCAACGGCGACCATTGTGGTGACGGACACGGCGCTGAGAATTGGCGAAACCTCGTTGGTGACCATTACCTTCTCCGAGGCGGTGAGCGGTTTCACCAACGCCGACCTGACCATCGCCAACGGCACATTGACGGCGGTGAGCAGCAGTGACGGCGGCATCACCTGGACCGCTACGTTCACCCCGAACGCGAGCATCAACGACTCGACCAACCTGATCACCCTGAACAACACCGGGGTCAGCGACCTGGCGGGCAACGCCGGCAGCGGCACCACCGACTCCAACAACTACGCCATCGACACCGTGCGCCCGACGGCCACCATCGTGGTCGCGGACACGTCGTTGAGAATCGGCGAAACCTCTCTGGTGACCATCACCTTCTCCGAGGCGGTGAGTGGTTTTACCAACGCCGACCTGACCATCACCAACGGCACCTTGACCGCGGTGAGCAGCGGTGACGGCGGCATTACCTGGACGGCCACCTTCACCCCGACCGCCAGCCTCAACGACACGACCAACCTGATCACCCTGGACAACACCGGGGTCAGCGATCTGGCAGGCAATGCCGGCAGCGGCACCACCGACTCCAACAACTACGCCATCGACACCGTGCGGCCGACGGCCACCATTGTGGTTGCAGACACGGCGCTGAGAATCGGCGAAACCTCGTTGGTGACGATCACTTTCTCCGAAGCGGTGAGCGGTTTCACTAACGCGGACCTGACCATTACCAACGGCACATTGACGGCGGTGAGCAGCGGTGACGGCGGCATTACCTGGACGGCCACCTTCACGCCCTCCGCGAGCATCAACGACACGACCAACCTGATCACTCTGGACAACACAGGGGTCAGCGACCTGTCGGGCAACGCTGGCAGCGGCACCACCGATTCGAACAACTACGCCATCGACACCGTGCGTCCGACCGCCACGATTGTGCTGGCCGATCCCACACTGACAGCAGGCGAAACCTCGCTGGTGACCATCACCTTCTCCGAAGCAGTGACCGGTTTCACCAACGCTGACCTGAGCATCGCCAACGGCACGTTGACGGCGGTGAGCAGCAGTGACGGCGGCATCACCTGGACCGCAACGTTTACCCCGACAGCAGGCATCATCAGCGCGACCAACGTCATCAGCCTGGCCAACACCGGCGTGGCGGATCTGGCGGGCAATACCGGCAGCGGGATCAGTTCTTCGGGCAACTATGCCATCGACACTGCCCCACCGACCGCGACGATCGTGGTGGCCGACAACGCCCTGAAAATCGGTGAAACGTCACTGGTGACCATCACCTTCAACCAGGCCGTCAGCGGTTTCACCAACGCAGACCTGACGATTGCCAACGGCACGTTGACCGCGGTGAGCAGCAGCGACGGCGGCATCACCTGGACCGCCACTTTCACCCCGACTGCCAGCATCACCGATACGACCAACCTGATCACATTGGACAACACCGGCGTACAGGCTGCCGCCACCGGCAACGTGGGCAGCGGCACCACCGATTCCAACAACTACGCCATCGACACCGTGCGCCCGACGGCCACCATCGTGGTCGCGGACACGGCGCTGAGAATCGGCGAAACCTCGCTGGTGACGATCACTTTCAGTGAAGCGGTGAGTGGTTTCACCAACGCAGATTTGACGATCGCCAACGGCACATTGACGGCCGTGAGCAGCGGCGACGGCGGCATTACCTGGACGGCGACGTTTACCCCGAGCGCCAGCATCAACGACACGACCAACCTGATCACCCTGGACAACACCGGGGTCAGCGACCTGTCGGGCAACGCTGGCAGCGGCACCACCGATTCGAACAACTACGCCATCGACACCGTGCGCCCTACGGCGACCATCGTTCTGGCCGACCCGACCCTGAGTGCCGGGGAAACCTCGCTGGTCACCATTACCTTCAGCGAAGCGGTGGCCGGTTTCACCAATGCCGACCTGTCCATCGCCAACGGCACGTTGACGGCGGTGAGCAGCAGCGACGGCGGTATTACCTGGACCGCGACCTTCACGCCAACGGTCGGCGTGAGTGACTCGAGCAACGTCATCACCCTCAACAATACCGGTGTGACCGATGTGGCCGGCAACACCGGCAGCGGCACGACTAACTCTGGCAACTACACCGTCGATACCGTGCTGCCGACGGCCACCATCGTGATGGCTGACAATGCATTGAAAATCGGTGAAACGTCGCTGGTGACCATCACCTTCAGCGAAGCCGTCAGCGGTTTCTCCAATGCCGACCTGACCATCGCCAACGGCACATTGACGGCGGTGAGCAGCAGCGATGGCGGCATTACCTGGACGGCGACGTTTACCCCGACGGCCAGCATTACCGACGCGACCAACCTGATCACCCTGGACAATAGCGGTGTGCAAAACGCCTCGGGCAACGTCGGCAGCGGCACTACCGATTCCAACAACTACGCCATCGACACCGTGCGCCCGACGGCCACGGTCGTGGTCGCAGACACAGCACTGAGAATCGGCGAAACGTCGCTGGTGACCATCACCTTCAGTGAAGCGGTGAGTGGTTTCACCAACGCGGATCTGACGATTACCAACGGTACGTTGACCTCGGTGAGCAGCGGTGACGGCGGCATTACCTGGACGGCGACGTTTACCCCGAACGCCAGCATCAACGACACGACCAACCTGATCACCCTGGACAACACGGGCGTGGCCGACCTGTCAGGCAACGCCGGCAGTGGCACCACCGATTCCAACAACTACGCGATCGACACCGTGCGCCCGACCGCCACGATTGTCCTGGCAGACCCGACCCTGAGTGCCGGCGAAACCTCGCTGGTGACCATTACCTTCTCCGAAGCAGTGAGCGGTTTCACCAACGCCGATCTGAGCATCGCCAACGGCACCTTGACCTCGGTGAGCAGCAGCGACGGCGGCATCACCTGGACGGCGACCTTCACGCCAACCGTCGGCGTGAATGACTCCAGCAACGTCATTACCCTGGCCAATACCGGAGTGACCGATGTGGCCGGCAACACCGGCAGCGGCACGACTAACTCTGGTAACTACACCATCGATACGGTGCTGCCGACGGCCACCATCGTGGTGGCCGACAATGCATTGAAAATCGGTGAAACGTCGCTGGTGACCATCACCTTCAGCGAAGCCGTCAGCGGTTTCTCCAATGCCGACCTGACCATCGCCAATGGCACCTTGAGCTCCGTGACCAGCGGCGACGGTGGCATCACCTGGACGGCGACGTTCACGCCGACCAACGCCATCACCGACACCAGCAACCTGATCACCCTGGACAACAGCGGTGTACAAAACGGCTCGGGCAACGCCGGTAGCGGCACCACCGATTCCAACAACTACGCCATCGACACCGTGCGTCCGACGGCCACCATCGTGGTCGCGGACGCGGCGCTGGCGGTGGGTCAAACATCGGTGGTGACCATCACGTTCTCCGAGGCGGTGACCGGTTTTACTACAGCCGACCTGACGGTGAGCAACGGTACCCTGAGCAATCTGAGTACCAGCGATAACATCACCTGGACCGCAACCCTGACGCCGACAGCGAGCGTCACCGATTCGACCAACCTGATTACCCTGGACAACACCGGAGTGATCGATGGGGCTGGCAACACCGGCAGCGGCACGACGGATTCCAACAACTACGCCATCGATAGCCAACGCCCGACCGCGACCATTGTGCTGAGCGATACAACCCTGAAACCGGGCGAAACCGCGCTGGTGACCATCACCTTCAGCGAGGCGGTGAGCGGTTTTGACAACAGCGATTTGAGCGTCGCCAACGGTACGTTGAGCAATGTCAGCAGCAGCGACGGCGGTATCACCTGGACCGGGACGTTCACGCCGACCATCGGCGTGACCGACGCCACCAATCTCATCACCCTGAACAACAGCGGCGTCTCGGACGTGGCCGGCAATACCGGGGCGGGCACAACCAACTCCGCCAACTATGTGGTGGAGACCCAGGTGCCGACCGCAACCATCGTGGTGGCCGACAACGCCCTCAAGGCCGGTGAAACCTCAGGGGTGACCATCACCTTCAGCGAAGCGGTCAGCGGTTTCACCAACGCGGACCTGACCATTGCCAACGGCACCTTGAGCAACGTCAGTAGCAGTGACGGCGGCATCACATGGACCGCGACGTTTACGCCAACCGTCAACGTGACGGACACCACCAACCTGATCAGCCTCGACAACAGCGGTGTAACCAACGCCTCAGGCAACAGCGGCGTGGGCGTGACTGACTCCAACAACTACGCCATCGACACGGCGCGGCCGACGGCGACCATCGTGGTGGCGGATAACCGCTTGGGCATCGGCGAGACGACCACGGTCACCATCACCTTCACCGAGGCGGTTTCAGGTTTCGACCTGTCGGACCTCAGCGTCGCCAATGGCACCTTGTCCAACCTGCTCAGCAGCGATGGCGGCAAGACCTGGACCGCCACGCTGACCCCGACCGCCAACATCAACGACACCACCAACCTGATCCTGCTCGACACCGGCAACGTGGCTGATGCGGCGGGCAACCTCGGCTCATCCATCGCGATCTCCAACAACTACGCGCTCGATGCGACCCGGCCGACCGCCACAATCGTCGTTGCCAACCCGAATCTGAGCATCGGGCAGACCACGCTCGTGACTTTCACGTTTAGCGAAGTGGTGAGCGATTTCGATCTGTCGGACCTCAGCGTCACCAACGGCGAGCTGACCAACCTGACCAGCAGCGATGGCGGCAAGACCTGGACGGCGACCTTCACGCCGACCGCGAGCATCACCGATCCGAGCAACTTCATCGCGCTGGACACCAGCAACGTCAGCGACCTTTCGGGCAATGCCGGTACCGGCGTGGCGGTCTCCAATAATTACGTGATCGACACCGTACTGGCGCCTGCCGTGGTCGTGACGCCTGACCCGCTGGCCCGGATCCCACCACCGGTGACCGTATCCGATCAGCCCAACGTGCCACTGCAACCGATCATTTTCACTCCCCCGACCGGCGATCTCGGCTCACCGCTGACCTTTACCCCGTTGTTCGAAAGCCGCGTGATCGGCAATGGCATCCGGCCGCTGGGCGACATCTTTATGAACAACGGCGCGCTGGCGCCCAGCTTCATCGCCCAGGTGTTCAGCAGCAGTGACAACGGTGGCGATGGTTCGGGCAACGGCTTCCTCGGCTTTGGCGGTGGCGATGGCGGGGTGTTCAGCACCAGCACGTTGTCGAGCCTGTTCAATCAGGACGCCGGCAGCGAACGAGACTCGCTGAGTTCATTCGGCAGTCATTCGATCAAGGCCGGGGATGTTTCACAGGGGCTGCGCGGGGTGTTTGGCGCGCCGAGTCTCGTCCAGCAATTGCAACAGCTCAAGGACACCGAGCAACGGCAGGTCGACAGCCTGGCCGCGGCTTTACGACAGGTCGGCATCAGCGAAATGCAGGCCTGAAAATAATACTTAAATCTGTGCATCACCCAGGGGCAGTCAAGGATGAAGAAAAGTCAGAAGTTGTTCGGCGCCAGCCTGCTGGCGCTTGCGATCAGCGGATGTGCAGTCACCAGTAAACCGATCGAACGCAGTGTCAGCGAGCAGCGCGCCAGGAGCGACCTGCAAAACATGTACAAGGATCAGGAGCCCCTCAGCGGGCCGCTGACCCTGCATCAAGCCATGGCCCGCGCGGTGAAGTACAACCTTGAAGGCCGACTCAAAATCATGGAAGAGGCCCTGGCCAAGCGCCAACTCGACCTCGCCAGTTTCGACATGTTGCCGCGCATGGCGCTGGACGCCGGGTACGTCGGCCGCAACAACGTCAACGCCTCCAGCAGCCAGAGCGTACGGACCGGAACCCAGTCGTTGGAGCCATCGACCTCACAGGACCGTGACCGTGAAGTCGCCGACCTGACCATGGTCTGGAACGTGCTCGATTTTGGCGTCAGCTACATCAGCGCCAAGCAACAGGGCGACCAGCGACTGATCGTTCAGGAGCGTCGGCGCAAGGTGATCAACACCATCGTTCAGGACGTGCGCTCGGCCTATTGGCGGGCCATGGCCGCCGAGCGTTTGCTCAAGCAGATCGACAGCCTCATGGCCCGGGTCGACACCGCGCGTGGCAACAGCCAGAGCATGAGCCAGCAGCGAATCGGCGATCCGATTCAGGCACTGGGTTATCAACGCTCGCTGATCGAAGCCACGCGCCAACTGGAAGAACAGCGACGCGCGCTGTCGCTGGCGAAAACCGAACTGGCGACCCTGATCAATCTGCCGATGGGCACCGATCTGACCCTGGCGACCCAGGACGACTATGTCATTCCGGAATTGAAAGTTGACCTCGCCAGCCTGGAACAGGAAGCCCTGACCAGTCGTCCCGAGCTGCGCGAACAGGATTACCAAAGCCGCATCAGCGCGGCCGAAACCCGCAAAGCCATGTTGCGGCTGCTGCCGGGGCTGGAGTTCTCGGCCGGCGGGCATTACGACAGCAACTCGTTCCTGGTGGAGCAGGGCTGGGCCGACTACGGTGTGAAAGTGACGTGGAACCTGTTCAACGTGATCTCCGCACCGGCGGCGATCAACGTCGCCAAGGCCGGTGAAGAAGTCGCCGCAGCGCGCCGCCAGGCCATGTCGATCGCGGTGCTGGCGCAGCTTTATGTGGCCAACGCCAACTACCGCGAGGCGATGCGGCAGTTCAAGACCAACCAGCAACTGTCGGACATCGACGGACAGATCGTTGGCCAGCTGCGCAACCGTTATCAGGCGGCCAGTCTGGGTGAACTGGACTTGATCCAGGGCGAACTGAACACCTTGCAGGCCGATTTACGTCGCGACCTGTCGTACGCCGATCTGCGTAACGCCTACGGCCAGATCTTCGCCAGTGCGGGGCTCGATCCGCTGCCGGATCAGGTGCAATCCACCGAAGTGCAATCTATTGCCACCGCGCTGGCCAACCGCGAAGCGGCGTGGGCGGCCGGGAACATCACGATGCCGGTGGCCCATGCCCCGGTCCAATAACCTGCTGGCACCGGCAGCGAGCATCAGCCGCGCACAACGAGAGGTGCGCAACGGCCATCGCGGCACGGCGATTTTGCTGACCGGTTTGCCGGCGGCGGGCAAATCGACTCTGGCCCAGGCGCTGCATGCCGAGCTGTTCGAGCACGGCGTGCAGAGCATCGTGCTCGATGGCGACGGGCTGCGGGTCGGGCTCAATCGCGATCTCGGTTTTGCCGACAGTGATCGTCTGGAGAACATCCGTCGCGCCAGCGAAGTTGCTGCGCTGCTGGTGGAGAACGGGCAGATTGTCATCCTCGCGATGATCGCGCCGCTGATGGAGCTGCGTGAGGTATTCGTCCGGCGACTGGGCGAGGATTACCGCGAAGTCTGGTGCAGCGCCTCCCTGGCCGTCTGCGAGCAACGCGACCCGAAAGGTCATTACGCCCGTGCACGACGGGGCGATTTGCCAGGATTTACGGGAGTGTCTGCACCGTATGAACCTCCGCCGTCCGCCTCCTTGGTGCTCGATACCGGGGTGCAATCGGTTGAGGCCTGTCTCGATCACTTGCTGACCTGGCTCGGCGAGTGCGCGGTGTTGCCGAAACGATGAGCCGAGCGGCGTTCTCCCGCTTGCCGGTGACGGTGGATCTGCCGTTGCTGTTGCAGGCGCTGATGGCGATTGGCGAGGACGAGTGGCGCGGTCATTTCAACAGTGCTTACTACACCGGCGACTGGAGTGGTGTGGCGCTGATTTCGGCGGCGGATGCGTTGACCGAACTGGCGCCGGGTCGCGGTGAACCGCTGTTGCGTGTGCCTTGGCGGCGAGATGTCAGGTGGCAGCAAGGCTTGCGGGATCTGCCATTGGAAATCGTGTCTGCGCGCCTGTTGCGACTCGGTCCGGGCGGGCAAATTCATGAACATCGCGACTATGATCTGGGCGAGCCGGACGCCGACTTACGTCTGCACATTCCGCTGCTCAGCCCACCTCAAGTGGACTTCCTGCTTGATGGTCAGCGCATGCCGATGGCTGTCGGTGAATGCTGGTTTCTCGACCTGTCGCGGCCCCATCGCGTGGACAATCGCGACACCCGCACACGGATTCATCTGGTCCTCGATTGCCGTCCCGGTCCCTGGCTGGAGCAGGCGATTGTCGAGGGTTTACCGACCACGCCTTCGTCAGATGTCGGTGATGGGGCTTTGCTGCAGTTTCAGCGTTTGGTGGCCAGCGATTCGCAGCTTTCGAAGACGTTGCAGGGCTTGCCGGACACCGAGGTTTTTATCACCCGCACACTGGAACTGGCGGTTGAGCGAGGTTTGATGTTCTCCCGCGAAGAACTGCGTGCGGCGATGCGTAACGGCCGACGCCAATGGAATGAACAATGGAGCGCCTGAATCTGGAAGGTTGGTTGCCGATTCGGGTCTGGCAGCAGGCCGGCGAGTGGCAGGTCGATTGGTGCTGGTTCGGTGACACGCCGTTGCATCAGCCGTTTTTTCGTGATGCCGTAGAAGACGCGCTGAGATTGCCGTTCAATCAGGTGTTTCGCCGGCAAACACCGCTGTCTGCCCTCGGCGACTGGCAGACGACCAGCCCCGGTTTGGCGCCGAGCGCGTTTATCTTCCATGCTTCGCGCTGCGGCTCGACCTTGATCAGTCAAATGCTCGCTCGACTCGACAGCCACATCGTTGTCAGCGAATCACCACCATTGGACGCCTTGCTGCGCAGTGGTTTGCCGCCGGCCGAACGACGTGTCGCCATCGAAGGGTTGTTGTCCGCGTATGGCCAGCGTCGGCTCGGTTCAGAACAACGTTTAGTGATCAAGCTCGATGCCTGGAACATCGGTGAATTGCCGTTGCTGCGTGAGTGTTTTCCCGACACGCCGTGGCTGTTTCTTTATCGCGATCCACTGGAAATCGCGGTTTCACATCTGCGCCGTCCGGGCATGCACATGGTGCCGGGGATGATCGGCGCGAGTGTGCTCGATGATGACTTGCCGTTTGCAGGTCGAGAGGACTTCATCGCACGGCGGTTGGGGCGGTTGCTGCAAGCAGGGTTGGCGCAATGCCGGGAGTTTGGCGGGTTGGCGGTGAATTACAGTGAATTGCCCGGGGCTATGGCCGGGCGGTTGGCTGATTTTTTTGGATTGGATGACGTGCAGCGTGAGCAAGTGTTTGCGGCGGTGGGGCAGCATGCCAAACAGCCTTCAGAAGAGTTTGTCGGGGACAGCGATGACAAGCGCCGCGAAGCCTCGGTGCTGTTGCGTGAACGGGTGGAGCGTTGGGCGCGAGCGCCTTATGACGCGCTAGTTGCTGAGTCATGTATCGACGGCACTGGCGCTTTCGCGAGCAAGCCCGCTCCCACAGTTGGAATGCATTCCCCTGTGGGAGCGGGCTTGCTCGCGAAGGCGGCGGTCAATTCATCACAAACCTACCCGCCTAAACCTTGACCCGAGCCTGCATGATCTCCGACTCCTCCCAATGATCCATCGCTCGCTCTACAAGCAACTGCACGCCATCGGCCATGCGGCTGAGCGCCAGGGCTACCGAGCGCCGTGTCCCGTCCACATCGTCTGCCAGATTGGCAGCGATGGCGCTGATGGACAGCAGGTCTTCGGAGGCGTTGGCCAGAAGGGTTTCGGTGTTGACCTCGGGGGCGACGGTGAAGAGGTTGCCTTTGCGGTGCCTGGGCGGCTTTTCGGTGGTCGGGGGGAAGTAGTGGGCGAAGGCGCGGTCTGCGGCTTCTTTGAGTTTTTCGTCTTCGAGGGAATCTTGGGAATCGGTTCCAGAGTTCTCTGGAGGATTAGGCGATACTTTGAACATGGGAAACTCGCTTTGATTGCAATGAGGCTGACCTGATGTTCGCTTGCACGCGAATTAGGGTGGCAGCTATGTGCGGGGTGCAAGACCGAGTAAAGCATCTCCCAAAAACCTCGGCAGACCCGAAGGTCTCCCGCACACAGCCGCCATGAAGCAATCACAGCAAGCATGGAAATGCCTGATGACTAGCCCGAAGCAGTATTGGGAAATGTTTTTACCCGGACTTGCACGTCCGTGTCACCGTTTATTCAGTGACAAAGCCAGACTAGACCTGGCTTCGGACCGGAACAAGTTCACCAACGCCGCTACAACTTGAAGGAAATCTCCGACGCGGTTACCGGACGTTGGTGTCTGCGCAGAAGGTCAGGGCTTGGACGACAAATCCGCCATCCCCTTGAGCAACTCGATCGGCAGCGGAAAGACAATCGTCGAACTCTTGTCCCCGGCAATCGAACTCAATGTCTGCATATACCGCAGCTGCATGGCCCCAGGCTGGCGCCCGAGCATTTCGGCGGCCTGCATGAGTTTTTCCGAGGCCTGCAATTCGCCTTCAGCGTGGATTACCTTGGCCCGGCGCTCCCGTTCGGCTTCGGCCTGTTTGGCGATGGCACGGATCATCGATTCGTTGAGGTCCACGTGTTTGATCTCGACGTTGGCGACCTTGATCCCCCAGGCATCGGTCTGGGCGTCGAGCACTTGCTGGATGTCGATGTTCAACCGCTCACGCTCGGCCAGCAGTTCATCCAGTTCATGTTTACCGAGCACCGCCCGCAACGTGGTCTGAGCCAATTGGCTGGTGGCCATGAGAAAGTCTTCAACCTGAATAATCGCTTTCTGCGGATCGAGGACACGGAAATACAGCACCGCGTTGACCTTGACCGAGACGTTGTCGCGGGTGATCACATCTTGCGGCGGCACGTCGAGGACCACGGTGCGCAAGTCGACGCGAACCATTTGCTGCACCACCGGAATCAGCAGGATCAGGCCTGGGCCTTTGACCTGCCAGAAGCGCCCGAGCTGGAACACCACCCCGCGCTCGTATTCGCGCAGGATGCGGAAGGTCGACCCCGCCAGTGCAATCACCAGTAACAGCAGCGCGGCAAAACCCAGTTGCAAGCCCATGGTTATTCTCCACCCGGCGCCGCGTCAGCCGCGGCCACTTCCAGCAATAATCCCTTGCGTGCCACCACCCGGACCCTTTGCCCGGGTTGCAGCGGCGTGGCGCTGAGCACTTGCCACTTTTCTCCTTGCAGGTGCACCCAACCGTTGTAGGCATTGCCGGTCAGCGACATCACCTGGGTCACGCTGCCCACCAGTCCTGCATCGCCACTGACGTTTTCGCGCGGTCGGGTTTTCAGAGCGTGGATCAGCAGGAAAATCAGCAACAGGGCACTGATCAGGCCCAGGCCGATCATCAACGGAACCGGCACCTCGGTGTTGGTCAGAATCACCGCACCGATCACGAACATCACAATGCCGCCCAGACCGATCACGCCGTAATTGGGCAAGGCCGCCTCGGCGATCAGAAACGCGATGCCGAACGTGATCAGCCAGATCCCGATGGGGTTGGGCACCAGCAGGACGACGGTGTCCGCCGCGAATACCGATCCGCTCAAGGCCAACAGCAGCGCAACTGCACAACAACGAGTGTTCACGTGACCCTCCGGGAGAGTCATTGATGGTTCTTTATACAGTCTAGCTGAGCTCTGAATTGTACGAATTTTGATCAGTTGTTGACGTTATTCCGGCGGGCAGATTTCCCGCGCGATTGCGCCAGCGGGCCTAGACTTTTAGTGGAGAGAAAAGGTTTAACCATTGTCCGCGAAACATTGTTGCGGACTCCGAGGTGCATCATGCGTATGGCAAGAACTGTGCAGGACAGCCTCAATAAGGCTCACTGCGAATTTGACATCGTCACCCATCCGCACTCGGCCAGCAGCCTTGAAACGGCGCGGGTCGCGGGCATTCCTGCTGAACGGGTGGCCAAATCGGTGATCCTCGACGACCACCACGGTCATTTTCTGATGGCTGTGCTGCCGGCGAGTCGTCACCTGGACCTGAGCAAAGTACGCGGCAGTGGCGAATGGCAGATCACCCGGGAAAGCACCCTGGCGCATCTGTTCCAGGATTGCGAACGCGGCGCGGTGCCTGCGTTGGGCGAATCCTATGGCCTGGACATGGTCATCGACCCACTGCTGACCCGGCAAAAAGACATCTACCTGGAGGCTGGTAACCACAACAACCTGGTGCACATGAGCGTGCCGGAATTCCTGAAAATGGTGCCGAATGCTGAAGTGTGCGAGTTGAGTCAGTAGTTTTTGCGGCGTCAGTTATGACGCCTTCGCGAGCAAGCCCGCTCCCACATGGAAACGCGGTCAACTGTGGGAGCGGGCTTGCTCGCGAATGGCCGCGCCGCGGTCACCTATCCAATACGCGGTTACAAAGGAGCCCACCATGGAATCCCCAACTCACAGCCTCCCCAACCTGTTCAAACAACTCGGCCTGCCTGATGACGCCGAAAGCATCGATAAATTCATCGCCACCCATTCACCGCTCAAACCCGAATTGCACCTGGCGGATGCGTTCTTCTGGAGCAAGAGCCAGGCGGAATTCCTTCGTGACGATATTCTGGATGACGCCGATTGGGCGGAGGTGGTGGATCAGCTGGATGTGCTGTTGCGGAAGGGGCGGGGGGTGTAAAAATCACCTTTCTGGTGGCCACTGTCGGGATGTATGGACTAGCGCGAGTATCCAGATTGCATCCGATCCTGACTGATAAACCACGCGATAACTTTGATGGGGGATCATCTCGCGAGTACCTGCAATGATTCCGACAGGGCCGCTTTCAGGAAACTGGGAAATACGAGATATCGCATCAATGAAGCGGTTGTCCATTTCGAGGGCGGCTATCGGGTTGACGGAATGCAGGTAATCCCAGATGTCTGCACGATCCTGTGCGGCTGCGGGCGTCCAGATTATTTTCATCCTTTCTTGGTTACCTGCGCACGCCTGGCGGCGAATTGTGCTTCAACTTCCTCATTGGTCAAGCCTTCACCAGCTCGCATGGAAATACGTGCACTGTCGACTTTGCGTTGCAAGAACGCTTCGTACTCGCGCGACTCTCGTTGTGTTTGAACGAACTGACGCATCATTTCCCTGACGATTTGCGATGCGGGGCGATGAGAAGCTTCAGCTTCGGCCATGAACTCTTCTCGCAGTTCTGGTTCAAGTTTCATCGTGAAAACAGCTTGTTTAGACATTTTCATATCCTCGATTCGAATACTGACGAAGTATATACGTCTTCAGTACCGGCGTTCATTCAGGCAGCCGCCTCACGACGGATGGCAGCCAATTTGTTACAAAACTTGACCAACTTTCCCCTCAAATGCCATATTGATAGTTAGCAAACTAACAGTGTGTGTTTCCCCTCGTGCCGAAGAACCTCGACGCTCTCCAGATGAACATCAGCAGCTCCATGGTGGTGGCCGCCAGGCATTGGCGGAAGATCTGCCAGACCACGCTGGTCAACTATGGAGTCTCCGAAGCCTGCGCCGCTCCGTTGTTGATGATCGGGCGTTTGGGAGAGGGTGTGCGGCAGGTGACGGTGGCGCAGGCGGCCGGGATGGAGAGCCCGTCCCTGGTGCGCCTGCTGGATCAGTTGTGTCATGCCGGCTACGTCTGCCGTACCGAAGACGCCCATGACCGGCGCGCCAAATGCCTGAGCCTGACCGAGACGGGTCGTGAGTTGGTGCAAGCCGTCGAAATCGAGCTGGTGCGCTTGCGCCATGAAGTGCTCGAAGGGATCGATCAGAGTGATCTGGAAGCGGCGTTGCGGGTGCTGAGGGCTTTTGAATTGGCCAATCACCTGCCGGTGATCAACCCTTGAGCGGATTTTTTAACGGCATGCCCCCGGCGCGGGACTGGTTCTACGGTGTGCGGACATTCGCGGCATCGATGATCGCGTTGTACATCGCCATGCTCATGCAAATGCCCCGGCCGTATTGGGCGATGGCCACGGTCTATATCGTTTCCAGTCCGTTTGTCGGCCCTACCAGTTCCAAGGCGTTGTACCGCGCGGTCGGCACCCTTCTCGGTGCCGCCGCCGCGGTTTTTTTCGTACCGATGTTTGTCCAGAGCCCCTATGTGCTGGTGGTGGTCATCGCGCTGTGGACCGGGATTCTGTTGTTTCTGTCGCTGCACCTGCGCACCGCCAACAGTTACGCCTTGATGCTAGCCGGTTACACCCTGCCGCTGATCGCTCTGCCGGTGGTGGATAACCCGTTGGGGGTGTGGGACGTGGCCGAAGCACGGACTGAAGAAATCTTCCTCGGCATCGCTGTGGCGGCGGTGGTTGGCGCCATGTTCTGGCCCCGGCGGCTGGCGCCGGTGTTCAACGATTCGGTGAACACATGGTTTGCCGATGCCTCGACCTACAGCCTGCGTTTCCTCAGTCGCAACGTGCAGCCGGACGAAGTCAGCGCGCTGCGCTCCTCGATGGTCGCGACCTTCAACACGCTGGAATTGATGATCGGTCAGTTGCCCCACGAAGGCGCGCGGCCGCAAACGGTGCGCAACACCAAGGAATTGCGCGGCCGCATGATTCACCTGCTGCCAGTGATTGATGCCCTCGATGACGCGCTGTATGCCCTTGAGCGTCGCACGCCCGAGCTTGTGGATAAGTTCGCACCGCTGCTGGCTGCGACCACCGAATGGCTCGGCCACAAAGACGCTGATCTCGCCAACTGGCAGGCGCTGAAAGACCAACTCGAAGCCCTGCAACCGTCCGCCGAGGCGCTGGATGATCGCAAGCAGCTGCTCTTCTCCAATGCCCTGTATCGCCTCGGCGAGTGGATCGATGTGTGGCAGGACTGTCGCAGCCTGCAGTACGCCATCCAGTGCGAAAGCCAGGACAGCTGGCGCGCGGTGTATCGGCACTGGCGCCTTGGTCGGCTGTCGCCGTTTCTCGACCGCGGGCTGATGCTCTATTCGGCGGCGTCCACGGTCACCGCCATCATCGTAGCTTCGGTGTTGTGGATTCTGCTCGGCTGGACCGACGGTGGCGCCGCGGTGATTCTTGCGGCGGTGGCGTGCAGCTTTTTCGCGTCGATGGACGACCCGGCGCCGCAGATCTACCGGTTCTTTTTCTGGACGGCGATGTCGGTATTGTTCGCCAGTCTTTATCTGTTTCTGGTCCTGCCCAACCTGCATGACTTCCCGATGCTGGTGCTGGCGTTTGCCGTGCCGTTCATTTGCATCGGCACCCTGACGGTCAAGCCGCAGTTCTATCTGGGCATGCTGCTGACCTTGGTCAACACCTCGTCCTTCATCAGCATTCAGGGCGCCTACGACGCGGATTTCCTCAGCTTCGCCAACTCCAACCTGGCCGGCCCCGTGGGCTTGTTGTTCGCCTTCGTCTGGACCCTGATCGCCCGGCCGTTCGGTGCGGAACTGGCGGCCAAGCGCCTGACCCGTTTCAGCTGGCACGACATTGTCAGCCTCACTGAACCGGCGTCGCTGGCCGATCACCGGCACCTAGGCGTGCAAATGCTTGATCGCCTGATGCAGCATTTGCCGCGCCTGGCCATGACCGGCCAGGACACGGGCATCGCCCTGCGAGAAGTGCGCGTGGCGCTGAACCTGCTGGATTTGCTCGCCTATACACCGCGAGTCCTCGGCGTACCGCAAGTGCTGCTGCACCAGGTGGTGGCCGAGGTCGGCGAGTATTTCAAGGCCTGCCTCAAGGCTGGCGAACGTTTGCCGGCACCGAGTCCGTTGCTGATGACGCTGGACCGCACCCGCCGTGCCCTCAACACGGAGTGCGATGAAGGTGCGCGTCTGCATCTGCTGCATGCCTTGAGCGGCCTGCGTCTGTCGCTGCTGCCAGGGGTGGAATTCGTCGGCACCGGCGAGCTCGAAGAACCGCTTCCCCATGGCATCGATGGAGCGCCTTTATGATCGGTGACCTGGATATCAGCGGGGTGTTCCTGCCCACGCTGCTGGTGCTGATGGGCATTACGTACGTGTTGTTCCTGCTGGTGCACGGGTTGCTGACGCGCCTGCACTTTTACCGTCTGGTCTGGCACCGGGCATTGTTTAACGTGGCTCTCTACGCTTTGCTGCTCGGCGCCGTGGACTCACTCAGTCGATACCTGATGACATGAAAAAACCTTTTTTGACCCTCGGTCGCGTGGTGCTGACCCTGCTGATCGTGACATTCGCCGTCGTCGTGGTCTGGCGCATGGTGATGTATTACATGTTCGCGCCCTGGACCCGGGACGGCCACATTCGTGCCGATATCGTGCAGATTGCGCCGGACGTGTCCGGGCTGATCCAGCGAGTCGACGTGCGTGACAACCAATTAGTGACGCGCGGCCAGGTGCTGTTCAGCATTGATCAGGATCGTTTCAAACTGGCCCTGCGTCAGGCCAAGGCAGCGGTCGCCGACCGTCAGGAAACCCTGGCTCAGGCGCAACGCGAAGCCAAGCGTAACCGCGGCCTCGGCAATCTGGTGCCAGGTGAGCAACTGGAAGAGAGCCAGTCCCGGGTGGCCCGCGCCGAGGTGGCGCTGATGGAGGCCCAAGTGGCGGTGGACAGCGCCCAGCTCAACCTCGACCGCTCGACCATCCGCAGCCCGGTGGATGGCTACGTCAACGACCGTGCACCGCGCAATCAGGAATTCGTTACCGCCGGGCGTCCGGTGTTGTCGGTGGTGGACAGCAATTCATTCCACATCGACGGTTATTTTGAAGAAACCAAACTGGACGGCATTCATGTCGGCCAGAGCGTCGATATTCGGGTCATCGGCGACCGCGCTCGCCTGCGCGGGCATGTGGAAAGCATCGTCGCCGGCATCGAAGACCGCGACCGCAGCAGCGGCAGCAATCTGCTGCCCAACGTCAACCCGGCGTTCAGTTGGGTGCGGCTGGCCCAGCGGATTCCGGTGCGGATTGCATTCGATGACGTGCCGGCGGATTTCCGCATGATTGCCGGTCGCACGGCGACGGTTTCTATTATGGATGACCACCAGCAGGAGCCCGCGAAATGAGCAGGGCCTCGGGTTTGGCTACCGCCGGGTTAGGCCTGTTGCTGTCGGCCTGCCAGGTGGTCGGGCCGGATTATCACTTGCCGGACGAGGCCGCCGTCCACCGTGAAGACTTGCAGGGCGACTTGGTGGTGAACGGCAAAAATGTCGTCTCGGCACCGGTGCCCAGCGATTGGTGGCGCTTGTATCAGGATCCGCACCTCGATCGATTGGTCGAGCAGGCCATGGCCTCCAACACTGATTTGCGCGTGGCGGCGGCGAACCTTTCCCGAGCCCGCGCGCAGGTCGATGAAGCTCAAGCGGCCGGTGGCTGGAGCGGCGGCGTGAAGATGGGCGCCCAGCGTTTGCAGGAGTCCGGCGAAGCATTCCTGCTGCCGGAGAAAGTGCCGGTGGCCAACGTCGGCGACATTGGCATTACCACCTCGTATCAGTTCGATCTGTTTGGCACCTTGCAGCGCGGCATCGAGGCGGCCAAGGCTAATGCCGATGCGACGCAAGCCGCAGCCGATACCGCAAGAATCACCTTGGTAGCCGATGTGGTCCGGGCCTACACCCAAGTCTGCGCGGCCAACGAAGAGCAGGAAATCGCCCAGCATTCCCTCAACCTGCAAGCCCAGAGCACCACGCTGATCCAGCGTCTGCGTGACGCCGGGCGCGGAGATGAAACCCAGGTCACCCGCTCGCAAACCCAATTCAAATCCTTGCGCGCCGACATGCCGCGTTACGAGGCGGCGCGTCAGGCCGGGTTGTTCCGGTTGTCGATGCTGTTGGCCAAACCTGTGGATCAACTGCCGGTCGGCACCGACCGCTGCGCGGAGCTGCCAAAGATTGCGCAATTGTTGCCGGTGGGTGACGGCGCCACCTTGCTCAAACGCCGTCCCGATGTGCGGCAGGCCGAGCGTCGATTGGCTGCGTCGACCGCCGGCATCGGCATCGCCACCGGCGAGTTGTACCCGGACATCAGCATCGGCGCGACCGTCGGTACCGTCGGCATCCTGGAAAACCTCGGCAAACCGGCGACCAATCGCTGGGGCTTCGGGCCGTTGCTGACGTGGACCGTGCCGTCCAACGGCTCCCGGGCGCGAATCCGTGAGGCCGAAGCCGCCACCCAAGGCGCGCTGGCGCATTTCGATGGCGTGGTGCTCAACGCCATCCGCGAGACCCAGACCGGCCTGGCCCAGTACTCCGCGTTGCTGCAGCGGCGCGACGCACTGGCCGACGCCGAGCAATCGGCACAACTGGCGGCAGACCAGACTCACCGCTTCTTCCAGGCCGGTCGCGCATCGTTCCTGGCGGACTTGCAAGCGACCCGCACCTATACCGACGTGCGGGCGCAACTGGCTTCCGCCAGCACGCAGGTTGCCATGAGCCAGATCGATTTGTTCCTGGCATTGGGTGGTGGCTGGGAAAGCGGACGAACGCAAGGCACGAACTCCGGCAAACCCTGAGGCCGTTGCTATGCTTTGAGTTGATGAGGTCGCGCGTCGAACTCATCAATCAAGGCTCGCGTTGGTCATGGGGATTCCAATAATGAAAAACCCTTATGCTCCCGGCTTCTGGTGCGCTATAGCGGCATTGGTGTTGCTATCGGCCACTTATTTCTACGGCATCATGCTGGCCCACCAGATCGACAAGGCACTGGTGTTCCTCGACAGCGCCACGGCACTGATTGCCGTGATGGCAATCGTGGTGGTGGCCTGGGCTTCAGTCCAGGGCGCGCGCATCAAAAAAAGGCAACTCGAACAAGGCAAGACCCTGGTGCTGATCTGGGACACCAAGGTCGCGCTGCGCCGTGTCGAAACGGTGTTCGATCGGTATTTCTGGGGCAGTTACTGGCAACCGGGGCGTACGTTCCAGGAAGTCATGGGCGAACTCACCGGCACACCGCTGGAAAAAAGCCTCGAAACCCTGAAAAAACAATGCCAGGCGCTGGACAAGCAAGTGTCCGAGGACGGCTGGCACTGGCTCAATAACGCCCGAGAACTCTCCGATGTCGCCACCGCCATGGCCCGCGAACGTTATCAACTGGACTTCTGCGACCCGCGCTCGGAATCCCCCAGCGGCACGGCGGTGATCAATCGCGACTTCGAAGTGCTGGTCTATACATGGACTGCACGGCTCAAGAGCTTTGATCATCAGCTTGATGAGATCGAGGTTCAGTATTCCTGAATTGATGTTGCCTGTACTGACGCCTTCGCGAGCAAGCCCGGCTCCCACATTGGATTTGTGATCGACACAAAATCCTTGTGGGAGCGGGCTTGCTCGCGAAGGCGATTTAATGACCGCCGAAACTCTCAACCCCCCTGTGTGCTCATAGACACTCTTTAACCTTTAATCATTGGGCCGCCCGGTGCGCCTGATGCTAATCTCCATCGCACTTTTAACGCAGTCGTGACCACAGCCCGTCATGGGTTCAGGGAAGACGACCACACTTCAAACAACGGACATTGATCGGGTCATTCATGAATAAATCAGCAGGCGTGCTTCTTGGAATCGTCGTTGCCATCGGCGCAATCAGCGCCGGCGGTGCCTGGTACACCGGCACCAAACTCGAAGGGGTGCTGAACACCTCGATCGCCAACGCCAACAAAGAGCTGCAAGCCGCGCTGGTCGGTTCCAACGGCACGGCGTCGCTGGAATTGGTGTCGCTGGAACGCCATGTGTTCAGCAGCACCGCGCACTACCGCCTCAAGGGCGAAGGCGAGATGTTCGGTGAGGCACCGGTGGAGCTGCTGTTCGTCGATCACATCGAACACGGCCCGCTGCCGTTTTCGCGCCTGGTGTCGCTGAAGTGGCTGCCGGTCCTGGCCACCAGTCACTACGAACTGGAAAGAACGCCTAACACCGAGAAGTGGTTCGCTGCCGCCAAGGACAAATCGCCACTCACGGGCGTGGTCAACATCGGTTACGACAATGCCACCAACGGCACTCTTCAATTGCTGCCGCTGGACGTGGCGCTTGACGACAAGTCCAGCCTGAAATTCTCCGGGCTGAACCTCGATGTCGCCGCCAGCGCTCAAGCGCAGAAGGTCAAGGCCGACGGCTACATGGACAGCCTGACGCTAAGCACGGTCGCCGAAGATCAGACGCCGGTGAAGGTCGAATTGAACGGCCTGACCCTGGCCAGCAACCTGACAAAAAGTACCTACGGCTACTACACCGGCGAGAACACCGTCGAGCTGACCGACAGCAAGACCACCTTCGGCGCCAAGCAGTCGGTCTTGGGTTTCAAGAAATTTGAAATGAAGAACCAGACCGAGGAATCCGGCACCAGCGCTTCAGGGCGTGCCGATTACAAGGTGGGTGAGGTGACCCTGAACGGCAAGGCTGTCGGGTCTGCGCAGATGGCCATGAGCCTGAAGAACCTCGACATCCCGGCAACAATGTCGTTGATGCAGATTTACCAGACCAAACTGCAACCGTACGAGAGGGCCGCCGCTGAGGCCGTGGCTGCGGGTGAACCGGCGCCAGAGCTGGTCCTGACCCCGGCCGAAGAGGCGCAGGTCAAAACCGGCCTGGAGAAACTGCTGGCCGCCGGCCCGCAGGTCGCCCTGGAGAACCTGTCGTTCAACACCCCCAATGGCGAAAGCCGCGCCAACCTGGTGCTTGATCTGACCAAACCACAATCCATGGACCTGCCGTCCGACCAACTGACCCAACAGCTGATCGCGCTGCTGGACGTCAACGTGAAAGTGTCCAAACCAATGCTCGTTGACCTGCTGAGCGTGCAGTCGCAAATCGACGGTCAGACCGACGCCAAGCTCATCGCCGATCAGGCCACCGCCACCGCCGACATGTTTGGCAGCATGGCAGTTGGCACGCAGTTGGCAAAACTGGAAGACAACAACATCGTCGCCAAACTGCACTACGCCAATAATCAGGTGGATTTCAACGGGCAGAAGATGACCGTCGAAGAGTTTGTCGGGTTTGTCATGAGCAAATTCGGCGGTAATGTCGCCGTCGAGTAAAACCAGGGTTTACAGACCGACGCCCGGCCTCTGCGCAACGCAGACGCCGGGCGTTTTGCTGTCTGGCTTGTGGCGAGGGAGCTTGCTCCCGCTGGAGGCCGAAGGACTCCCCCAGCCCGTTAATTCAGATCCCGAATCAGCCGCCACGCCTCATCCACCGGCAATGGCTGCTTCATCCGTTCGGCGAGCAGCGCTATCGCACGCTCTTCATCGCATGCCACGGCGGCGACCACCAATCCCTCCTTGCCGAACAGGCCGATAAAGGGTGGATGGTCAGGGTCGCCTTTGAACTCGACCTCATCCCAGGTCGCGGCGTGGCCGAGGTAGTCGTAGTTTTTACCGAAGTGCCAGGTCCAGAAATAAGGCACGTCGAGGTAATGCTCGTCGCCGCCGAGCATGTTCATCGCCGCGATCCGCGCCTGTTGCTGTGCCAGGCGCCAATGTTCGATCCGTTGGGGCTGGCCGTTGAGCGGGAAGGTCGCGATATCGCCGGCGGCCCAAAGCCCATCGGTCACGCGCATCCCGCCGTCGACCTTCAGCGACTGGTCTTTTTCCAGGGGAAGGCCGGTAAATGCGCCGGTTGCCGGGCTGACGCCAATGCCGACCAGTACCAAATCCGCCGGTAAACGTTGACCGTTATCCAGGCGCACCGCTTCGACCTTGGCGGTTCCTTCGATGTGCGTTGCGTTGCCATCCGTATGAAACACCACGCCGTTGGCCTCGTGCAGGGCACGAATCGATTTGCCGACGGCCTCGCCAAACTGTTTGGCAAAAGGCACGGTGTGGCGGGCTAGAACGGTGACGTCCAGGCCGTATTGACGCAGGGAGGACGCGGATTCCATGGCAATAAAACTGTCGCCAATGATCACTGCTCGTTGGCCTGGTTTTGCCGAGCCCAGAATCCGTTGCGCCTGATCCTTCGAACGCAGCACGAACACCTGCGGCAGATCGGCGCCAGGCAGCGTCAGTGGATTAGGTGTGCCGCCGGTGGCGAGCAGGGCCGCGTCGTAACTCAGCGATTGACCATCAGCCAGGCGCAACGTCTTGTTCGCGGCGTCCAGGCTCGTCACTTCAGCGTTTATTCGCTCAATGCGCTGCTCTTGGTAAAAGTGTTCATCACGCAGCGGCGGGACTTCTTCCGGCGGCATTTCCCCGGCAATCACGAATTTGCTCAAGACCGTGCGGTCGTAACCGGCCTCGGTTTCACGGTCGATCAACAGCACCCGGCCACCGAAGCCCTTTTCGCGCAACGCTGCCGCGCACGCCGTGCCTGCCGCACCGGCGCCGATGATCAAAAAGGATCGCTCGTCATCCGCCGGAGGGGTGTGTGCGTCGGACATCGGTTGATCGTCGACCCAGACCTCGTCATCGCGCACTTCCAGCGGATAGCGCTTGAGGCTGTCCAGGGCCGGCGGTTCGCACAGCGCACCGTCCTCGATCCGGTACGCAGCCTTGTGCCACGGGCAGATCAAACGTCCGTGGCACAGAGCGCCGTCGGCCAGCGGCGCCCCGGCATGGGGGCATTCGCCCTGAAAGGCGCGTAACTGATCGCCCACCCGCAGCAGGACAATTTTCGTGTCTGCGATCTGGACCTCAAGGCCCCGGTTTTCGGACACATCGGCGAAACGGGCGACGCAGTGCAGTGCCATGATCACTCTCCAGGCAAGCGTTTCACTTAAGAGTTTGGCGCTTATTTGGAGGTTCAGCCAATTCCCGCTGCCACCGAATGAGCGGTCCGGCTATAGTTTGCACGCCGACGACGGCCCCACCCGCACAAGGTGCTCCGGTATGACCCGATTGACCTCTCTGAACCCTTGGCTGGCGGCCGTTGCAGTCGCCCTTTGCGTGCAATTTCCGGCGCAGGCCCAGGAGCGTTTTACCCTGAACATCCCTGGCGTAACCGACGATCGACTGTTCACCTCGGCTGCCGCCAGCGATGCGCCCAATTGTGGTGGGCACAACCAGTCACCGGCCTTGAACTGGAACGCCGGCCCGACGGGTACCCTCAGTTACGCCATCGTCATGCATGACCCCGATGGCGCGAAAGGCCAGGGTGTCGATCATTGGGTGCATTACGGCATCAAACCAACCACTCACCAGATTCCGGCCGGTGTCGGCGCCAAATCCGGCCTCGAAGGCGTCGGTGGCACGAACGTCAAAGGCACCACGACCTATGTCGGCCCTTGCCCTCCGGTCGGCGATAGCGCGCACCACTACATCATCCAGATTTATGCCCTGGACCTGGCACCGGACGCCTTGCCCGCTGGCCTTACCCGCGCACAGCTATTGGAAAAGATCAAAGACCATGTGCTGAGAAACAGCAGCGTAGTGCGGCGTTATCACCGCTGAAGATTCTTTTCACTGCGGTTTAACCCGAACCTGTCGGGCTGTCCGTCTCAGAGGATGAATGGATCAATTTCCTCCTGAGGTCAGCCCCCATGTCCCTCCCTCTGCATTTCCTCCGCCCGGCCGCCCAGGGTTTCGCCGCCGGGTTGCTGCTGGCCATTGCCGGTTGCGGCGTTTCATCCAAATCTGATTCCGCCTCGGCTCCTCCACCGGCTCAAGGTGCGCTGCCAGTTGAAGTACTGGTGCGCAGCGAGGCTGTCATGGCGGACACCTCGATGGCCAAGCGCAGTGTTCACCCGGCACCGACGGCAAGCTATGCGCCGCTGCCCGCGGGCGAAGCATCTCCGCAGGGATATCGGGATGAGCAACGGGAGCAGTATCAAGCGCTGGCGGATAACCCGATTCACAGCGTGGCCGAAGCGCCTGTCTCAACCTTCAGCGCCGACGTCGACACCGGTGCTTACGCCAACGTCCGCCGCTTGCTCAATCAGGGGCGCCTGCCACCGGAAGGTGCGGTGCGACTGGAGGAAATGGTCAATTACTTCCCCTACGATTACGCATTGCCCACCGATGGCTCACCCTTCGGCGTGACCACAGAGCTGGCGCCGTCGCCGTGGAACCCGCATACCCGATTGCTGCGCATCGGCATCAAGGCCTCGGACCGCGCGGTTGCGGAACTGGCCCCGGCGAACCTGGTGTTTCTGGTGGACGTGTCCGGCTCGATGGACCGACGCGAGGGTTTGCCGCTGGTCAAAAGCACCCTGAAATTGCTGGTCGATCAATTGCGCGAGCAGGACCGGGTTTCATTGGTCGTCTATGCCGGCGATTCGCGTGTGGTGCTGGAGCCGACTTCCGGACGCGACAAAGCGAAGATTCGTACAGCCATCGATCAATTAACCGCCGGCGGCTCCACCGCCGGGGCGTCAGGCATCGAACTGGCCTATCAGATGGCGCAGCAGGCGTTTATTCCCAAGGGCATCAACCGCATCCTGCTGGCCACCGACGGTGACTTCAACGTCGGCATCAGCGACTTCGACAGCCTCAAGCAAATGGCTGTGGATAAACGCAAGACCGGCGTTTCCCTGACCACATTGGGTTTTGGTGTGGATAACTACAATGAACACCTGATGGAACAGTTGGCCGATGCTGGCGACGGCAACTATGCCTACATCGACAACCTGCGCGAGGCGCGCAAGGTGCTGGTGGATCAGCTCGGCTCGACCCTCGCGGTCGTGGCGAAGAACGTGAAGCTGCAAGTGGAGTTCAACCCGGCACAAGTCAGTGAATATCGGCTGTTGGGGTATGAGAATCGTGCGTTGAAGCGTGAGGATTTCAGTAACGATAAGGTTGATGCCGGTGAAATCGGCGCAGGGCATTCGGTGACGGCGTTGTACGAAATTGTGCCCAAGGGCGAGAAGGGCTGGCTGGAGCCGCTGCGGTATGGCAATCCTGGGGCCGCTGCTTCCGAAAAGACTGGGGAATTGGCGATGTTGCGCGTGCGCTATCAGTCGCCTGAGGGTGGGAACAGTCGCTTGATCGAGCGGCCGATCACTGACAGTGCTGCGCCAGCCAGTGAAGACCTGCGATTTGCGGCGGCCGTGGCGGCGTTTTCCCAGCAGCTCAAGGACGGGCGTTATACCGGTGATTTCAGCCTGAAGGACACCGAGGCTTTGGCGCGCGGTGCGCGGGGCGAGGATCGATTTGGTCTGCGGGCAGAGTTCGTGCAATTGGTGGAGTTGGCGCAAAGTCTGCGAACCACGACCGCATCGAATAGTGAGCCGCTAAAAGGAGGCTACAACTGAAATGTCAGCGCCTGAATCGAGCGACGAATCGCTGCTGGCCCGTTATCGCGCAGGCGACGGGCCGGCGTTCGAGATTCTGTACGCCCGTCACCGCCAAGGGCTCTACCGATTCCTGCTCGGCCTGAGCGGCAAGTCCGAGCTGGCCGAAGAGGTTTACCAGGACACCTGGCTGAGCCTGATCCGCAGCACCAGTCAGCCACAAGGCCGGGCGAACTTTCGTACCTGGCTCTACCAGATTGCCCGCAATCGCCTGATCGATCACTGGCGCAAACACGGAATCCACAACCCCTTGCACGACAGCTATGACGAACAGCTCCACGCGCTGAGCGATGACGCTGCTGATCCCGAACAACTGCTGAGCCTGAGCCGTGACAACCAGCGCCTCGAAGCGGCCCTGCAAAACCTGCCCGCTGACCAGCGCGAAGTGTTCCTGCTGCGCGCCCATGGCGATCTCGACCTGCCGCAGATCGCCACCCTCACCGAAACACCGCTGGAAACCGTCAAAAGCCGCTTGCGCTACGCCCAGCAAAAACTGCGTCGGCTGCTGGCCGAGGAGGTACTGACATGACTGACGCCCGTCCTACGCCAGAAGACGAAGTGTTGAAGCACTATCGTGAACACGCGACCGGCGAACCACCGCCCCATCTCGACGCGTTCCTCCTGGCTGCCGCACACCGTGAAGTCCCTGTGCAGAAGCCAGGTCTGTGGAAACGCTGGGTTCAGGCCTGCCAGAAACCCCGTTGGCAAGTCGCATTTGCCAGCCTCGTCGGTGTGGCCCTGATGCTTGCACTGGTGCAACGCACGGAGGAGCAGCTGCCGAGTTACGACTTCGCCCCTGCACCCAAAGCTTCTGTGCCGATCGCCAAAAAAGAAGCCGCAGAGGTATCACCTTCGGTTGCTCGCTCGCTGGCTGCCCCGGCCGGCGCGATGTCCGCCCCCGCGCCTGCGGCGCCAATGGCCGATTTTGCCGCGCCCGCACAGAGCGAATCGATCAATGCTGAAATGGCTGATGAAGCGAAGGTCAGCAAACGCTCGGCGATAGCTCCAGCAAAGTTTATCGACGATCAATTAAGGGAAGTGATCCGCCTGCAAAAGGCTGGTCAGGCTCAAGCGGCCGCTGACCTGATGGCGACATTGCACAAACGCTTTCCCAAGGAAAATCTCACGGCCAGACTCAAGGATTTGCAGAAACACTGAGTGGTAGAGCGGTCAGTCATTTGGCATCGACACCCGAAAGCGCGCACTATCAGCCCATAGCCGATGCGTTGGAGGAAGTCATGGCGAAAAAAATCGACCGCATCGCCCAAATGCTCAACTGCCCGGTGAAGGGTCAGGAATTACGGCGAGCAGTTACTGAGAGTCGTAAGGAGTTTCTGCTGGCGAAGCAGGCAGAAGAAGCGCTTGAGGAAGACGTTCTTGATGATGAAGTGGTCGAGGACGAAGAGGATGATGAATACGACGAGTTTGATTGGACGACAGAATGAAACACCGCATTAAGCCCGATTCCGACCATGACACGGGCTCACAGCTTGATCGGTTCCTTACAAATCGCCCACAACACGGCCTCTATCGGTTGAAGTGCTTCGGTGCTGAGACTGCTTAGGGGTTTTTTATTGCCTAGGATTTTTCCGTCTTACCGGTCGAGTTTCTGTCAGTCTTGGTCACTACCATCCGTCTAGGCCCAGAAGAATCAGCTTCGGGAAGCCAGGTTCGTGATGCTCGGGCTTTCTTTGAACAAGCAGGAGTCACCCCATGAGCGTAATGAATTACAAAGGCTATGCCGCCCGAATTGAATACAGCGAGGAAGATGGCCTGTTTGTCGGCCATATTGCTGGTATCAGAGATATTGTTGGGTTTCATGGCGAGTCAGTACAGGAGCTTCGAGATGCATTTGAAGAGGCCGTGACTGATTATCTGGAGACTTGCGCCAAGCTCGGGCGCACACCGCAGAAGCCCTATTCTGGCCACCTCAGTCTGCGCTTAGCGCCGGCACTCCACGCAACTGTCGCCGTAAAAGCGCAGTTAGCCCACAAGAGTATCAATCAGTGGGTAGCTGAGGTTCTTGATCGTGAGGTGCATGCCTGACCACTGCCATTGCACCTTCCTGAAAAGAAGCCAGAAGGTGTAAACCTTATTCAGGACGCGACAACACCCACAAAAAAGCCCCAGACCCTAAGATCTGAGGCTTTCTCGTTTCTACGTATGGTGCACCAGGCGGGATTCGAACCCACGACCACTGCCTTCGGAGGGCAGTACTCTATCCAGCTGAGCTACTGGTGCAATGCGGGCGCCATGATACTCATATGCGCTGCGGGCGTCCATGCTGCTGAATCGCCTGCGTTTTTCCAAAGCGTAACCTGCGATTGCTACGTTGATCAGAAAAATTAGGCAAATGCGGCGTTTTCGTTCTTTTTTTCGAACAGGCTATTGTCCTTTACCCCCTTTGATCCTAGGATTCGTTTGAGATTTCAAACGCTCTTGTCTGGGTGCTGAACCGCACGAGTTTCAATCAGTGCGCTATTTATGTGCTTCAGCCCGGTGAATGATTTCCCTGACGGCAGCCTATAAGGCGCCTTTCTACAATCATAATTCGCTCCGCGCTTGCCGCGGTGCTGTTAAGGAAAGCCGACATGCAGCTTAAAGACACCCAATTGTTCCGCCAGCAAGCCTTTATCGATGGCGCTTGGGTCGATGCGGACAATGGTCAGACGATCAAGGTCAACAACCCGGCAACGGGCGAAATTCTGGGCACCGTGCCGAAAATGGGCGCTGCCGAAACCCGCCGTGCAATCGAAGCCGCTGACAAAGCGCTGCCGGCCTGGCGTGCACTGACCGCCAAGGACCGCGCGAACAAGCTGCGTCGCTGGTTCGAACTGATCATCGAGAACCAGGACGACCTGGCTCGTCTGATGACCCTCGAACAAGGCAAGCCATTGGCCGAAGCCAAGGGCGAAATCGTTTACGCCGCTTCCTTTATCGAGTGGTTCGCTGAAGAAGCCAAGCGCGTCTACGGTGATGTGATTCCGGGCCACCAGCCAGACAAGCGCCTGATCGTGATCAAGCAGCCAATCGGCGTGACCGCTGCAATCACTCCGTGGAACTTCCCGGCTGCGATGATCACCCGTAAAGCCGGCCCGGCCCTGGCCGCCGGTTGCACCATGGTGCTCAAGCCTGCTTCGCAAACTCCGTTTTCCGCATTCGCTTTGGCTGAACTGGCCCAGCGTGCCGGCATTCCTGCCGGTGTGTTCAGCGTGGTGTCCGGCAGCGCCGGCGACATCGGCAGCGAGCTGACCAGCAACCCGATCGTGCGCAAATTGTCCTTCACTGGCTCGACCGAAATCGGTCGTCAGCTGATGGCTGAATGCGCCAAGGACATCAAGAAAGTGTCCCTGGAATTGGGTGGCAACGCGCCGTTCATCGTGTTCGACGACGCGGACCTGGATAAGGCCGTCGAAGGCGCGATCATTTCCAAATACCGCAACAACGGCCAGACCTGCGTCTGCGCCAATCGTCTGTACATTCAGGATTCGGTCTACGACGCGTTCGCCGAGAAGCTGAAAGTGGCAGTCGCCAAACTCAAGATCGGTAACGGTCTGGAAGAAGGCACCACCACTGGCCCGCTGATCGACGAAAAAGCCGTGGCCAAGGTTCAAGAGCACATTGCTGACGCGATCAGTAAAGGCGCAACCGTTCTGGCGGGTGGCAAGGTCATGGAAGGTAACTTCTTCGAGCCGACCATCCTGACCAACGTGCCGAAGAACGCTGCTGTGGCCAAGGAAGAAACCTTCGGTCCATTGGCTCCACTGTTCCGCTTCAAAGACGAAGCCGAAGTGATTGCGATGTCCAACGACACCGAGTTCGGTCTGGCTTCGTACTTCTATGCTCGCGACCTGGGTCGTGTGTTCCGTGTGGCTGAAGCCCTGGAATACGGCATGGTCGGCGTCAACACCGGGTTGATCTCCAACGAAGTCGCGCCGTTCGGCGGCATCAAGGCGTCGGGCCTGGGCCGTGAAGGCTCCAAGTACGGCATCGAAGATTACCTGGAAATCAAATACCTCTGCCTGGGCATCTAAGCTCGAAGGGATAAGCCCGGCAAGGCATTGCTTCAAACGCAAAGGGCACGAGAGCGCTGTCCCTTTGCGTGCAACAAACGGAATTTTCTCTGTGGCCGGGAAAGCTGTGGCAGTCGATCATCGCATGCTGCCGTAGTTGCCTCCCCGCCGCATTTTCCTTGAACCACGCCGCCCGATGAGCGGTGAATGAGGACTTTATGAGCAAGACTAACGCATCCCTGATGAAACGCCGCGAAGCCGCTGTACCACGCGGTGTTGGCCAGATTCACCCGATCTTCGCCGAGTCCGCGAAGAACGCCACCGTGACCGACGTTGAAGGTCGCGAGTTCATCGACTTCGCCGGCGGTATCGCCGTGCTGAACACCGGCCACGTGCACCCGAAAATCATCGCCGCCGTGACCGAGCAGCTGAACAAGCTGACCCACACTTGCTTCCAGGTACTGGCTTACGAACCGTACGTAGAAGTGTGCGAAAAAATCAACGCCAAGGTGCCGGGTGATTTCGCCAAGAAAACCCTGCTGGTGACCACCGGCTCCGAAGCCGTGGAAAACTCCATCAAGATCGCCCGTGCCGCCACTGGCCGTGCCGGCGTGATCGCGTTCACCGGCGCTTACCACGGTCGCACCATGATGACCCTGGGCCTGACCGGTAAAGTCGTGCCTTACTCGGCCGGCATGGGCCTGATGCCAGGCGGCATCTTCCGCGCGCTGTACCCGAACGAACTGCACGGTGTGAGCATCGACGATTCGATCGCCAGCATCGAACGCATCTTCAAGAACGACGCCGAGCCGCGTGACATCGCTGCAATCATCATCGAGCCGGTTCAGGGCGAAGGTGGTTTCTACGTTGCACCTAAAGAGTTCATGAAGCGCCTGCGCGCTCTGTGCGACCAGCACGGCATCCTGCTGATCGCTGACGAAGTACAAACTGGCGCTGGTCGTACCGGCACCTTCTTCGCCATGGAACAGATGGGCGTTGCTGCCGACCTGACCACCTTCGCCAAATCCATCGCTGGTGGCTTCCCGTTGGCCGGTGTTTGCGGCAAGGCCGAATACATGGACGCCATTGCTCCAGGCGGCCTGGGCGGCACTTACGCCGGTAGCCCGATCGCTTGCGCCGCGGCCCTGGCCGTGATGGAAGTGTTTGAAGAAGAGCACCTGTTGGATCGCTGCAAAGCTGTCGGCGAGCGTCTGGTCACTGGCTTGAAAGCCATTCAGGCCAAGTACCCGGTGATCGGCGAAGTCCGTGCCCTGGGCGCGATGATCGCGGTCGAGCTGTTCGTTGATGGCGACAGCCACAAGCCGAACGCTCCAGCGGTAGCCGCTGTTGTGGCCAAGGCTCGCGACAAGGGTCTGATCCTGCTGTCCTGCGGCACTTACGGCAACGTTCTGCGCGTCCTGGTACCGCTGACTTCGCCGGACGAGCAACTGGACAAAGGTCTGGCGATCATCGAAGAGTGCTTCTCCGAGCTGTGATCTCCAGGCTCTGATCGATTTGTGAACTGATCGACAAAAAAACCCGCTTCGGCGGGTTTTTTTGTGTCCATGGAACCCATCGATGGCAAATGCGCTGTATCGAATGGCCAGCATTGACTAAGGTGCAAGCACTACTTTGGAGTGTGTAAATGACTGCTGTGGTGTTACCCGCTGCGCCGCGTGTGCTGATTGCCGAGGCCGACCCCTGGTCCCGCGACCTGCTCAAGCAGGTGTTGTTGAATGTGCGCTGCGACGCACGGCTGGATCTGTGTGCCGATGGTCAGGAAGCGCTGCACCTGTTGGCGGAAAATCCTTACGACCTGGTGATCGTCGACTGGGAGCTGCCCGGCGTCGATGGTTTGAATGTCTTGCGCAATGTTCGTCAACGCAAACGTAATCCACCCCTGCCGTTCATTCTGATGAGCAGCCGCAACGACAGCGCCAGTGTGCGCGAAGTCTTGCCCCTGGCGCCTGCGGCGTACCTGACCAAACCCCTGAGCATGGAAAGCCTGACCCACCGCCTGCAGGACTTGCTGCTGAACGCCGGTGAGGAGCTGTCTTGCGAAACGCCTTCGCTGTCGCCAGGCATGACGTTGTCGGTTTACCTGGAGCGTCGTCGTGAGTTTGCCGACGGTGCGCCGCTGATGACTGACGTGCAGTTGGCGGTCAAGCGCAGCCTCAATCCCAATGGCCTCGACCTGACACTGCTGCATGACGAGATCCGTACCGATCCGCAAGTCACCGCTGTGCTGATTGCTGCCGCCAACAGCGCGGCCCAGCACCATGGCGCCGCCGTACAAACCCTGTCCCAGGCGCTGCACCGCCTCGGCACCGGGCAAAGCATGAACCTGATTCTGGGGCTGGCCCTCAAGCGCAGTGCCCGACTCAGCGATCCGTTTCTGGCCGACTATGCCGAGCGCTATTGGGAGCTGTCGCTGCGCACCGCCGAGTATGGCCGGACCCTGGCGCGCTTGCTGGATCTGGATCAGGAGCGCTGTTATTGCGCCGGCATGCTGCATCGCCTCGGCGACCTTGCGTTGTTGCGGTGTTTGCAGGAGTGGAAGCAGGCCGGCGGTGAGCTGGATGAATGGGAGGAGGTTGGCGAGGCGCTGGCCGAGTTCGGCGCGGCCTATGGTTCGGCGCTTCGCACTCGCTGGCGCCTGCCGCTGGAGCTGCGAGAGCTGATTGCGGCGGTCTACCAGTTAGGTGGCGGGGTTTACTCCCGCGAAGCGCTGGTGATGAACATGGCTGCGCAATTGGCGCGACTGACCGAGCACGAGGGCATTGAGGATCTGGCGAAGAGCCGGACGGCGCGGTTGCTCAAGATCGGGTTGCCGGAAATGATGCGCCTGCGCAAGAAATAGGCATCACGCAAAAACCTGTGGGAGCGAGCCTGCTCGCGATAGCGGTCTATCGGCCAATATCAATGCTGAATGTCAGTCCCTCATCGCGAGCAGGCTCGCTCCCACAGGGGGATTGGGTGTTGACCTATCAGCCCACGACAATCCGGTTCTTGCCCTGATGTTTGGCCTGGTACATCGCCGCATCCGCGCGGGCAAACAGGCTATCGATGCTTTCGTCCTCGGCGGTGAGGCTGGTCAGGCCCTGGCTGACGGTGATGCCGAACGTCTGGTCGCCATGGCTGAAACTTAAGCGCTGAATCTCCCGTTGCAGGCGCTCAGCCACTTGCATGGCCATGTCTGGCGCACAGCCGGGAAACACCGCTGCGAATTCCTCACCGCCAACTCTCCCGAACACATCACCTCGACGCAACGTCGCGCGACCGCTCTCGGCGATTCGTTGCAGCACGTTGTCGCCTTCCTGGTGGCCGTAGGTATCGTTGATGACTTTGAAGTTATCGATGTCCAGCAGCAGGAATGCCAGCGGCGTGCCTTGGTGCCGTGCCTGTTCGAATTCACGGTGGGCGCAGTCGAAGAAGTGTCGGCGGTTGCTGCTCTGGGTCAGCACGTCGGTGGTGGCCAGGCGTTGCAGCTCGGTTTCCATCTGCTTCTTGTCAGTAATGTCTTCGGCAATGCCGACGATGATCACCGGTTGCCCCGGCTCGGCCTGACGGTTGATGAAGCACTTGTCACTGAGCCAGCGGACCTGGCCGTCGGCGGCAATGATTCGGTATTCGCGGTCTTCATCAGCGCCTTTGACCAGTACTTCGGCCAGGCTGCGTTCGGCATAGTCCAGATCGTCGGGGTAAATGCTGTCGCGCCATTGGTTGTAGTCGGACAGCAACAAGCCTGCGGAGCGGCCGAAAATCCGTTCATACGCAGGGCTGACATAGAGCACCCGACGGGATTCCCAGTCGAAGGCCCAAAGCACCGCGTTGACGCTCACCAGCAGAGCGCTGAACAGTTGTTCGCGTTCGCTCAGGCGCGCCACTTCGCCTTGTGCATGCATCAGCGCCAGCAAGGTTTGCGCGGCCTCGGGCCACTGCGGGAGGGATGAGTCTTGTAGGCTTTTATTGACCATCGACACAAAATCTCAAAGGGCGTGTGCCGCTCGAGGTTCGAAAGCGGCCAATACCAGAGCCCGCCTGGATGGCGAAGTGTCTTTGAGATAGGGGATTTGGAGCTTAGTTCCCGCCTTCTGTGGTGAGGGAGCTTGCTCCCGCCGGGCGGTACTGGCGACGCGTTTTTCAATGAAAGAACGCGTCGTCAGGTTTTGCGACTGCTGCGCAGCCGAGCGGGAGCAAGCTCCCTCGCCACAGTCAGACTGCAGCGGCGGGGCGCAGGGAGTAGGTTTTCAACTGATCGGCGAAGTCGCGCAGGGATTGAATCCCGCTGGCCTCGGCTTCGTGTACCCAATCCTTGATGGCGGCCAGCATGTCGTGACCATTTGAGCTGGTCTTGACCCAGATCTGCTGCAAGGCCAGGCGTTTCTCGTAAATTACCTTCAGCGCCTGACTGTGCTCGAGCATGGTCTGGATGCGAATGTGGTGTTTGTCATCCAGCAGGCTGGTTTCTCGCGAGAGCAGACGCTTGGCGCGGTGGAACTGGTGACGGACCGAGTGATCGACCTTTTCCAGCTCTTGTTTGACCAGCGGTGCGATCACCAATTTGCGGTACTGGGCCATGATCTGGAAGCGATTGTTGAGGATCGCCATGGCGGTGTCCATGTCCAGGTTGCCTTTGCCTTCGACCCGATGGGCGATGGGCGCGACCCGCTGAACCTTGGCCAGACGCAGGAAGCTGAAGACCTGGATCCAGGCCCAGCCGAGATCGAATTCCCACTTCTTCACCGACAGTTTTGCCGAATTAGGGTAGGTGTGATGGTTGTTATGCAGTTCTTCGCCGCCGATCAGGATGCCCCACGGCACCAGATTGGTTGCCGCATCGCGGCATTCGAAGTTGCGGTAGCCGATGGCATGGCCCAGGCCATTGACCACGCCGGCGGCCCAGACCGGGATCCACATCATCTGGATCGCCCAGATGGTGATACCGATGGTGCCGAACAGCAGCAGGTCGATGACGCCCATGATCGCCACGCCCAGCAGCGGAAAACGGCTGTACAGGTTGCGTTCGATCCAGTCTTCGGGGCAGTTCTTTCCGTAGATGCGCAGAGTCTCGGGGTTTTCCGCCTCGGCGCGGTACAGCTCGGCGCCTTTGCGCAGAACGGTGGACAGGCCCTTGATGACCGGGCTGTGCGGGTCATCGACGGTTTCGCATTTGGCGTGGTGCTTGCGGTGGATAGCGGTCCACTCACGGGTGTTCTGTGCCGTGGTCAGCCACAGCCAGAAGCGGAAGAAATGTTTCAGGCCGGCATTGAGCTCAAGCGAGCGATGGGCTGAATAACGATGCAGATAGACCGTGACGCCGATGATCGTCACGTGGGTCATCAGCAGGGTGACTGCCACCAGTGACCAGGGTGACAAGCCGAGAAAACCTTCGTACCACATAGGCTATTTGGCCCTCGATAAAGAAAATAACAGCCGTTGCATTATCACTAAGCTCACAGATAAAACCAGTCGCCCTTTCAGATAAGAGTGGCTGGATGTTTCTTTAAACTATAATTCCATCCTTTTTGAAGGGATATGGACGGCCGAATGTCTGCCACCTATCGCGATGCTTTGCGTGCAGCGCTGCTTTATCTTCTGGTTTCTGTAGGTTGGCTGCTGTTTAGCGGTTATTTATTGAACAGTTTCTTCGATAGCTCTGCTGAGCTAATGCGATGGCAACTGATCAACGGTTATGCCTGGGTGGTGTTCAGTGCCGGTTTGATTTTTCTCGCCCGGGCGCGATTGTTTCGTTGCCTGGGGATCGGCGCAAATTTGCGTGAGCGCACTGAAGAGCGCGAGCGTTTGCGTCAGGCGGCCGCGGTGTTCGATTGCACCCGCGAAGGCGTGCTGGTCACTGATAGCGAAGGCTTGATCGTCCATGTAAACCGGGCCTTCATGGCAATCACCGGCTATCAGAGCGAGGAGGTACTCGGCCAGCGCCCCAACTTGTTCAAGTCCGGTCATCACCCACCGGCTTTCTACCAGGCGATGTTCGCGACACTCAACAGCACCGGCGAGTGGAGCGGAGAAATCTGGAACCGTCGCAAAAGCGGCGAGATCTACCCGCAATGGCAGACCATCCGCATCATTGATGACGAGAGGGGGCGGCGCAGCCATTACGTGGCAGTGTTTTCCGACATTAGCGCAATCAAGAACTCCGAACATGAGCTGACGCACCTGGCTCACTACGATCCGCTGACCGATCTGCCCAACCGCTTGCTGTTCACCGACCGCACCGAGCAGGCCCTGGCTTCGGCGCAGATCCACAAGCGCGGCTGCGCGTTACTGATGATCGATCTTGATCACTTCAAGATGATCAACGACAGCCTCGGGCATAGCATTGGGGACCAGTTGCTCAAGGGCGTTGCCGAGCGCTTGAAAGCGATGGTCGGTCCGGGAATCACCCTGGCGCGCCTTGGCGGTGACGAGTTCGCCGTGCTGGCTGAAAGCTGTCCGCAAATGGTGCACGCGGCGGCGTTGGCTCAGCGGCTCATCGATGGCCTCAAAGAGCCGTTCCAGATCGATGGGCATCAGTTGTTCGTCAATATCAGCGTCGGCATCAGCCTGTTCCCCGGCGACGCCTTGAGCGCCGAGCAGCTGTTGCGCAACTCCGACTCGGCGCTGTTCAAGGCCAAGAGTGCCGGTCGCAACGGCTACGCTCTCTATACCGAAGAGTTGACCGCCCACGCCCAGCAACGGGTCGAGACTGCATTCGAATTGCGCCGTGCGCTGGAGCAGCAGGAGTTGCGGGTGTATTACCAGCCGGTTCACGACCTCAAGACCAGTCGCCTGATCGGCGTCGAGGCATTGGTGCGCTGGGAGCATCCGCAGCGAGGGTTGGTGTCGCCGGCAGAATTCATCCCCATTGCCGAGCGCACCGGTCTGATCGCCGAAATTGATGCCTGGGTGATGCGCCAGGCCTGTGAGCAGATGTGCCAGTGGCAGCAGGCCGGGGTGGTGTTGTCGTTTGTCGCGGTGAATGTTTCTTCTCGATTGTTCGCCCGCCGTGAGTTGTTTGGGCAGGTGGCGAAGGTGCTGCACGAAACCGGGCTGGATCCTGCCTGTCTGGAGCTGGAGGTCACTGAGAGCGCTGTGATGGATGACCCGGAAGTCGCGCTGGAGCAGATGCACAGGTTGCGTGAATTGGGCGTGCGGCTGGCCATCGATGACTTCGGTACAGGCTATTCGTCGTTGCTGCGCCTCAAGCGGATGCCGGTACAGAAACTCAAGATCGATCAGGGCTTCGTTGCGGGGTTGCCGTGGGATGAGGATGACGCGGCGATTGTGCGGGTGATCATTGCGCTGGCCCAGAGCATGGGGATGCAGGTTCATGCCGAAGGGATCGAGCAGGTTGAGCAGGCGGGCTTTTTGCTCGAACACGGCTGCGATCTTTTTGATCTCCAGGCTAATAACGTTCCGCAATCCCTTGCGCCATCAAATAATATCTTTTGGTTATATTAAAATTCTTAAATAGTCTTTTTAAGAATATCAGCGCTTATCTACTATTGGTCTCACGCCGCAAGCAGTCTTGCCACTGCCAGGCAACCTCTAGTTGAAGGAGCAGCACCATGAGCGCATCCCTGCGTAGCGTTGACGGCCAGGACGAAGCAACCATTTTGCGTGAGATCCAGAGCGCCTTGCGCGATCTGCGTTTTGGCGCAGTGGAAATCACCGTGCACAACGCCCAGGTGGTCCAGATCGAACGCAAAGAGAAATTCCGGTTGCAGAACCCAGGCAACAAACCGAGCTGAAACAAAGATCAAAAGATCGCAGCCTGCGGCAGCTCCTGCGGGGAGCTTTGTGTAGGAGCTGCCGAAGGCTCGATCTTTGGCAGGCAACCCCGATTCCAGACCATAAAAAGCCATTACAAACAGAATTCCAGGAGCTTTCACCATGTCGTCGATTCGTCATTTCGCTTTGGCCGCCCTGGCCAGTGCCCTTTTTGCTGGTTCCGCGGTTGCCAAGGATTACGAACTGCTCAACGTGTCGTACGACCCGACTCGCGAGCTGTATCAGGACTACAACGCCGAATTCGTCAAGTTCTGGCAGAAAGACCACGCCGGCGACAGCGTGAAAATCCAGCAGTCCCACGGTGGTTCGGGCAAGCAGGGCCGGGCAGTGATCGACGGTCTGCGTGCCGACGTGGTGACCCTGGCCCTGGCCGGTGACATCGACGAAATCGCCAAACTCGGCAAGACCCTGCCAGCGGATTGGCAGAAGCGTCTGCCGGAAGCGAGCACGCCTTACACCTCGACCATCGTGTTTCTGGTGCGCAAGGGCAACCCTAAAGGCATCAAGGACTGGGGCGACCTGACCAAAAATGGCGTGGAAGTCATCACCCCGAACCCGAAAACTTCCGGCGGCGCACGCTGGAACTTCCTCGCGGCGTGGGCCTATGGCCTGAAAGCCAACGGTGGTAACGAAGCCAAGGCCAAGGAATACGTGCAAACCCTGTTCAAGCACGTTCCTGTGCTGGACACCGGTGCTCGCGGTTCGACCATTACCTTCGTCAACAACGGTCAGGGCGACGTGTTGCTGGCTTGGGAAAACGAAGCCTTCCTGGCCCTGAAAGAAGACGGCGGCGCTGACAAGTTCGACATCGTCGTGCCTTCGCTGTCGATCCTCGCCGAACCTCCGGTAGCCGTGGTCGACAAGAATGCCGAGAAAAAAGGCAACACCGAGATCGCCGACGCGTACCTCAAGCACCTGTACAGCCCGGCCGGCCAGGAAATTGCGGCAAAAAACTTCTATCGTCCACGTGACAAGGATGTTGCCGCCAAGTACGCCAAACAGTTCCCGACACTGGACCTGGTGACCATCGACAAGGACTTCGGCGGCTGGAAAACCGCTCAACCGAAATTCTTCAACGACGGTGGCGTGTTCGACCAGATTTATCAGGCGCAATAACCTGAAATAAGCCATAAACGAGCCTCGAATTCCGATTCGAGGCTTTGCGCGTTCTCAACCAAGGACTTTTATGTCGCGTCGTATCTCCCCCGTCATACCCGGCTTCGGGCTGACGCTGGGCTACACCTTGGTGTACCTCAGCCTGATTGTGCTCATTCCACTGGCGGCGATGTTCGTGCATGCCGCTCAACTTACCTGGGACCAGTTCTGGGCGATTATCTCGGCGCCACGGGTGCTGGCGGCGTTGAAGCTCAGCTTCGGCACCGCGCTCTATGCCGCGATCATCAACGGCATCATCGGCACGCTGCTGGCCTGGGTGCTGGTGCGCTACACGTTCCCCGGTCGCAAGATCATCGACGCGATGATCGACCTGCCGTTCGCGCTGCCCACTGCCGTGGCCGGTATCGCGCTCACTGCGTTGTACACCCCCACAGGGTTGGTGGGTCAGTTTGCAGCGGACCTGGGTTTCAAGATCGCGTATACCCCCCTCGGCATCACCCTTGCCCTCACTTTTGTGACACTTCCATTCGTAGTACGTACCGTACAGCCAGTATTGGCTGATATCCCGCGTGAAGTGGAAGAAGCGGCGGCGTGCCTGGGTGCAAAACCGTTACAGGTTTTCCGTCACATTCTGGTGCCCGCATTGTTGCCAGCGTGGCTGACCGGTTTCGCGTTGGCCTTTGCCCGCGGGGTCGGCGAGTACGGTTCGGTGATTTTCATCGCCGGCAACATGCCGATGAAAACCGAGATTTTGCCGCTGCTGATCATGGTCAAACTCGACCAGTACGATTACACCGGCGCCACGTCCATTGGTGTACTGATGCTGGTGGTTTCCTTCGTCCTGTTGCTGCTGATCAACTTGCTGCAGCGGCGCATCGAAACCCCATAAGGAGGCGCGAAAATGTCCCAATCGTCTATTAGCGCCGCTTCCTCGGCCAACGCTGCCCGCCGTGGCAGTGCCACATCGCGGCGAATCCTGATCAGCCTTGGCTGGTTGGTCTTTGCGCTGTTTCTGTTGCTGCCACTGTTCATCGTGGTGTCCCAGGGGCTGAAAAATGGCCTCGGTGCGTTCTTCACCGCGATCTTCGAACCCGACGCGCTGTCGGCCCTGAAGCTCACGGTGATCGCTGTGCTGATTTCGGTGCCGCTGAACCTGGTGTTCGGTGTCAGCGCCGCGTGGTGCGTGAGCAAATACTCGTTCCGCGGCAAGAGTATGTTGGTCACGTTGATCGACCTGCCGTTTTCGGTGTCGCCGGTAATTGCCGGTCTGGTCTACGTGTTGATGTTCGGCGCCCAGGGCCTGTTTGGTCCGTGGTTGCAGGACCATGACATCCAGATCGTCTTCGCGTTGCCGGGCATCGTGCTGGCGACGATCTTCGTCACCGTGCCGTTCGTGGCGCGCGAACTGATCCCGTTGATGCAGGAACAAGGCACACAGGAAGAAGAGGCCGCGCGTCTGCTCGGGGCCAATGGCTGGCAGATGTTCTGGCACGTCACCGTTCCCAACATCAAATGGGGCCTGATCTACGGCGTGGTGCTGTGTACGGCGCGGGCCATGGGTGAGTTCGGTGCGGTGTCGGTGGTTTCCGGGCACATTCGCGGGGTGACCAACACCCTGCCGCTGCACGTCGAGATCCTCTACAACGAATACAACCACGTGGCCGCGTTCGCCGTGGCGAGCCTGTTGCTGATCCTGGCGCTCTTCATCCTGCTGCTCAAGCAGTGGAGCGAAAACCGTATTAACCGCCTGCGCGCCAGCGCCGCGGAGGAATAAGTCATGTCGATCGAAGTGCGTAACGTCAGCAAGAATTTTCACGCGTTCAAGGCGCTGGACAACATTAGCCTGGACATTCAAAGCGGCGAACTCGTGGCGCTGCTTGGCCCGTCCGGCTGCGGCAAGACCACGCTGCTGCGGATCATCGCCGGTCTGGAAACCCCGGATAAGGGCAACATCGTGTTCCACGGTGAAGACGTTTCCGGCCACGACGTGCGTGATCGCAACGTCGGTTTCGTGTTCCAGCACTACGCGCTGTTCCGCCACATGACCGTGTTCGACAACGTCGCGTTCGGCCTGCGCATGAAACCGAAAAACCAGCGCCCGAGCGAAAGCCAGATCGCGGTGAAAGTCCACGAGTTGCTGAACATGGTGCAACTGGATTGGCTGTCGGATCGCTACCCGGAACAACTCTCCGGCGGTCAGCGTCAACGTATTGCCTTGGCTCGCGCGCTGGCGGTTGAACCGAAAGTCTTGCTGCTCGACGAACCCTTCGGCGCCCTCGACGCCAAGGTCCGTAAAGAACTGCGTCGCTGGCTCGCACGCCTGCACGAAGACATCAACCTGACCTCGGTGTTCGTGACTCACGACCAGGAAGAAGCGATGGAAGTCGCCGACCGCATCGTGGTGATGAACAAGGGCGTGATCGAGCAGATCGGCTCACCGGGCGACGTCTACGAAAACCCGGCCAGTGATTTCGTTTATCACTTCCTGGGTGACTCGAACCGTCTGCATCTGGGTGAAGACAACCATGTGCTGTTCCGTCCGCACGAAGTGTCGCTGTCGCGTCATGAGCTGGAGGATCACCACGCAGCCGAGGTGCGGGATATTCGTCCGCTGGGCGCGACGACACGGGTGACGCTGAAGGTCGAAGGCCAGAGCGAATTGATCGAAGCTGAAGTGGTGAAGGATCACGACAGCCTGATCGGGTTGGCGAAAGGCGAGACGCTGTTCTTCAAGCCGAAGGTCTGGCAGAAACTCGCCAACATCTAAGATCAAAAGCTTCGCGAGCAAGCCCGCTCCCACAGTGATTTGTGTCGTTCACAAACCCCCTGTGGGAGCGGGCTTGCTCGCGAAAGCGATCTACACCGCAGCGTTTTTCTGACGCAAGCGCACACCACCCACCCGCGCCTCGATCTGCTCTTTCAGGTCATGCCGCAACCCCAGCAAAAACGCCAACTCAACCACCACAAACAAGGGCCCGACAATCAACCCCGTCACATCATCGACGAACGCCGGTTTGCGCCCTTCGTAGTGATGACCGACAAACTGAATCGCCCAACCCACCACAAACATCCCGATGCCGCTCGCAAGCCAGACCAGCGTGCTCTGCTGCGCGAGCACATGACCCAGCCAAATACATAGCCCCAACAACACCGTCATCAGCACGCCCAGCCGTAACTCCAGTCGCAGATAAAACCACGCCGAAGCCAGCGCCAAGAGCACGGCCGGTGACACCCAAGCCCCGGCCAGCGACCACTCGGGCCGTGACAGCAGCACCGCCACTGCGACAACGATCAGCGGAATACCGATAAAGTGGCTGGCAATATTGCGCGGGTCACGGTGATAGGCGGCGTATTGACTGAGATGGTCGACGAGGCTTTTCATTGTTGTTCCTCCTGTTGGGTGATGGATCATGCCCCGGGTCCACATTTCGCTCTGTCAGGCAGACGACAATCTCCAGGAGTTTTCATGGACATGCAGGTTTGGCGTTCACGGCTGGATAAAGGGCAGTGGTTCAGCCATTTACCTGTTCCCTTGAAGGATAGTCTGCTGGCCGCCGCCAGGGTGCGGCGGTTGTCGCCGGGCCAGCGGCTGTTCAAGCGCGGCGATCCACCGTGCGGGCTGTACGCGGTGCTCGAAGGTTCGGTGCGCATCGGCGCGGTGAGCGAGCAGGGCAAGGAGGCGCTGTTGAGCCTGGTGGAGTCGCCCCACTGGTTCGGCGAAATCTGCCTGTTCGATGGCCAGCCGCGCACCCATGATGCATTCGGTCTTGGTCATTGCACTCTGTTGCACATCCCGCAAATCGCGCTGCTGACATTGCTTGATGTTCAACCGGCGTACTGGCGGCAACTGGCATTGCTGATGAGCCAGAAACTGCGCCTGACGTTCATCAATCTCGAACAGCTGAGCCTCATGCCAGCCGCCGCTCGACTGGCTCATCGCTTGCTGATGATCGCCGAGGGTTATGGCGAGATTGACCCGCCGCGCAGTGTATTGCAGCTGCCACAGGAACAATTGGCGTCGATGCTTTCGCTGTCGCGCCAGACCACCAACCAGATTCTCAAGGACTTGCAGGGGCAGGGGATTGTGAATCTCAAGTACGGCGAGATCGAGATTCTGGATGCGCAACGATTGCGGATGTTGGCGATTATCTAAAACCCGGCGTTAGTGGTGGGCTTTGGACGCGAAGGCGCCTAGCCTGTGATGACGACAATCGAGGTGTGCCATGCGTGTGCTGTTAGTGGAAGACGAACCTGAGACCGCCAAACTCCTGGCTAAAGGTCTGAGCGAGGCAAGTTACTCAGTCGATGTGGCGGTCAACGGTATGGACGGCCGACGCTTTATCGAGTCCGGCGAATACGAGCTGATCATCCTCGACGTCATGCTGCCCGGGCTCAATGGCTGGCAGTTGCTGCAGCAGATCCGCAAGCTCGGTGATACGCCGGTGCTGTTCCTGACCACCAAGGACGGCATCGAGGATCGTCTGCGCGATCTGGAGTTGCATGAGGATGATTACCTGCTCAAGCCGTTTGCCGTCAGTGAACTGGTGAAGCGAGTGCGCAAGTTGTTGCGGCGGGATCGGGGGCGCTGAGACCGGGTCCGATCAATCAATGAGCTAGACTTCGACTTGGTTATGCATTAAATACAATGCAAATAGATTATTTCAATAAATATGCACTGTATATGATGCAGGTGGGCGCGATGGAAAACCTCGGCGAACTGATCAGGTTGCTGCGCAAAGAACGAAAGATGTCTCAACAGGACCTGGCAAAGCAGTACGGCATGAGCCGTTCCACGATTTCGGGTATCGAGAACAACACCATTTCCGAAATTGGCCTGCGCAAGGTTGAAGCGATCCTCAATGGCTTCGGGTACGAACTGAGGGCCGTGCCGCGGCGGTCGACGCGTCCAACACTGGACACCCTCAAAAAGGTCAACTTCCATGGGTGAGCAGCAGGAAAAGGACCGGCTGCACATCAATGTTTCCGGCACAACGGTCGGAACCCTCGGCCGTGGTCAGTCTCGCATTGATTCAGTGTTTGCCTACGCCGAAGACGCGCTGGAAGAAAACGCCATCTCGTTGACCATGCCCGCTCGTCTCGAGAGCTACACGTGGGAGCGAGGTGTCCCGCCGGTTTTTGAAATGAATCTACCGGAAGGCTCTCTGCGTGAAGAATTGACTCGTCGTTTCAGCAAAGCGATTCGAGGGTTTGACGACTTCGCGATGCTGGCGATCGTCGGCCCGCACCAGCTTGGGCGAGTGGGGATTGCAAACGCGCAAGAGGCAAGTGAACGGCTACCTGAAACCAGCCTCGCAGAACTGCTGGTTCATGACGGTGCGCAAGGTTTGTTCGAAGATCTGCTGCACACCTATGGCCAATATTCGGGCGTTTCCGGTGTGCAGCCGAAGGTGCTTATCCGTGACAGTGCGACAACTGTCGACCGATTGACCCATCGAGGGGCAACGCACCTGGTCAAATCGTTTCGGCCGGAGGAATACCCGGAACTCGCTGCCAACGAGTACTTCTGCATGAGGGCTGCGCGGCATTCGGGTCTTGATGTGCCGGTTTTCGACCTGAGCGATCACGGTAAATTTCTGGTCGTCGAACGTTTCGATCTGAATGAAAGAGGTTATCTGGGCTTTGAGGATTTCTGCGTGCTCAATGCCTGGCCTTCGAAGGCCAAATACGATGGTTCGTACGAAGGCGCCGCGAGGCAGATCAAGGAGTTTGTCTCCCCGCCATTGCTCAACGAAGCCCTTGAGTCTTTTTTCAAAGTAGTGGCGTTGTCATCCGCTCTGAAGAATGGCAATGCTCACCTCAAGAACTTCGGTGTGCTGTACGAACATTGTGGTGCTGATGCGCAAATCAGACTGGCTCCGGCCTACGACATCGTCACGACTTCGGTCTACATCAAGGCAGACAGTATGGCGTTGCTGTTAGGCGGATCAAAGGCGTGGCCCAAATACAAAATGTTGATGCGTTTTGGTCGGTCGGCTTGCAACCTGACCGAGGGGCGGTGCAATGAATTGCTGCAGCAAGTCGTTCATGGAATGGATGTAGCGATGGCGGAAATGGTTGATTACATCAGGAAAAATGGCGCCTTTGCCATGGTGGGCGAAGCGATGATCGAACAGTGGAAATCAGGCATCGCGCGCAGCTTGGTCAAAAGCTGATTACCGCAACCCATCCCGAAATTGCCCCGGTGTCATCCCCGTCCAGCGCTTGAATGCGCGGCTGAAGCTGCTCGTGTCCGCAAATCCCAGCAGATAGCTGATCTCGCTCAATGAGCATTGCGGATCGCGCAGATGCAGCAGCGCCAGGTTCTCGCGACTCTCGTTGAGCAGCGTATCGAACCGGCAACCCTCGTCCGCCAGATGCCGTTGCAGGCTGCGCAAACTCAGGTGCAGGGCGTGGGCGATGTGTTCGGCGCTGGGCTCGCCTTCCGGCAATTGCTCCTCAATGGCGTCGCGAACCTTGCGTTCCCAGGTCATGGGTTTGAGTTGGGCGAGGGTGCGTTTGAGCACGGTTTCGTTGTGCTCGGCCAGTTCCGGGTTGGCGTCGTCCAGGTGGCTGTCGAAGTCCACGACGGCGAACTCCAGTCGGTCTTCATCGGCGGCGAAGTACACCGGTGAGCGGAAGACTTTGTGCCATTGATGCGGGTCCGCCGGTTCCGGGCGACGCAAGTACACCGCCAGCGGGGCGTAATCGCGGCCCAGACGATTGCGGCAGGTGCGTACGTAAATCGCTGTGAAGGCGTCGATGGCTTCGAAGGCCGGGGCCGGATTGCCTGGCGGGATTTTCAGGCGGAAACGGTAGCGGTCCTCGGCGCGAGTCAGTTCCAGATCCAGAGCATCGCTGACCACCTGGTGATAACGCACGATGCGCTCGAACACTTCTCGCAGACTGCCGCTGGCCACCAGCGCATAACCGAGTGCGTGAAACGTGGTGGGGCTGACGAAGCGCGATACCCGCAAACCAATCGCCGGGTCGCCGCTGACTTGCACCGCGATTTCCCACAGGCGCGTTGTGCCGGACAACGGGTAACGGGCGTTCGGGTCGTCCATCAGTTGCGGGTCGAGCCCCGCCTGTTGGCACAGGGCGGTGCTGTCGAGGCCCAGGGCATCGAGTTGCTTGCGCAGGGCGCGGGTCCAGCTGGCGAGGGAGGTCGGTTCAGTCATGCTGATTGGCGCTTCCGGTCAACAGGTTGGCGTTCACGGCTACCGCGTTGCGAGGGTTCACAAGGCAGGATGCGAACATCAATAATAAGAGGATGGAAGCATGCACGGTACTTCTGCAAGTCCCCAGCGACTGAATGCAGCTCAGCGATCAGCGCATATTCGCCAAGTGGTGCTGGCCAAGGGGGTCGAACTGCGTCAGCGCTACCCGATTCTCAACCATCAGGACGCCCTGGGCGCGGGAATTCTGGCCTTCGCGCTGGTCGGCATGATTGGCTCGGCGACGCTCTACATGACCGGGCACATGGCGTGGTGGGTGTGCCTGCTGCTCAACGCATTTTTTGCCTCGCTGACTCACGAGCTGGAACACGACCTGATTCATAGCATGTACTTCCGCAAACAGCGCGTGCCGCACAACCTGATGATGGGACTGGTGTGGCTGGCCCGGCCGAGCACGATCAATCCGTGGATTCGTCGGCATCTGCACCTCAATCACCACAAAGTCTCCGGCACAGAATCCGACATGGAAGAGCGCGCCATCACCAACGGCGAACCCTGGGGTTTTGCGCGGCTGTTGATGGTCGGCGACAACGTGATGTCGGCGTTCATCCGTATGCTGCGGGCCAGGACCTGGGCTCACAAGATCAGCATCATCAAGCGCGCGCTGAAGGTCTACGCCCCACTCGCGCTGGTGCATTGGGGCGCTTGGTACATGTTCCTGGGCTTCCATACGGCCAATGGCATCGCCTATCTGATGGGCGCGTCGATTGAATGGTCGGCGACTACTTTGTCGGTGATGCAGGTGATCGACATCGCTGCCGTGGTGATCATCGGGCCGAACGTGTTGCGTACCTTTTGCCTGCATTTCGTCAGCTCGAACATGCACTACTACGGTGACGTGGAGCCGGGCAATGTGATCCAGCAGACCCAGGTGCTGAACCCTTGGTGGATGTGGCCGTTGCAGGCGTTCTGCTTCAACTTCGGCAGCACTCACGGGATTCATCATTTTGTGGTGAAGGAACCGTTTTACATCCGTCAGATGACCGTGCCAGTGGCGCATAAAGTGATGCGTGAGATGGGTGTGCGGTTCAATGATTTCGGGACGTTTGGGCGGGCGAACCGATTTGTGCGCACGGAAACAGCAGAGGCGCAGGAGGTTCGTGCCGCTCAGGCTTGATCGATGCGCCCGGAAACTCAAAACAACAATGCTCGTCATCAATCTGACCCAAAAGGTCGCTACGTTATGACGCGAGCAGTGGTACTCAGCGGTCACTGTGGTGTGATTGGTATATGTTTTTTTAATCTAATAAAGTAATTAAATATTCCTTTATTAGATAACAGTTTCAGCCAATCATCGCATCCAGTGATGTTGATCGCGCTAACAGATTTTGAGTTTCCGGGGCCGTCTCCTTGGCAGGGTGCGGCCCCTTTTTTTGTCTGTCCCAAACTGCTTCATATTCTTTATTGGTCTTAATAAATAGCTTCTTATTCCTTAACGAATATAACTCTCCTCCCTATACTTGCTCAGGAACAGACACGCAGCAGGAGAGTTCCCCCATGCGCAACGAATCAATTCGCTACCTGATTGTGCCGGGCTGGCAAGGATCGCCAGAAGATCATTGGCAAAGCCATTGGCAGAACAGCCTGCCGAACAGCGCACGAGTGGAGCAGGCCGACTGGCTGACGCCGCGTCGTGAAGACTGGGTCGCGGCACTGGCTGAGGCGATTGCCGCTGACAGCACGCCGGTGATCCTGATCGCCCATAGCCTGGGTTGCATCACTGTCGCGCATTGGGCGGCCACCGCGCCCGTGCAGTTTTTGCGTCAGGTTCGCGGCGCCTTGCTGGTCGCCCCTGCGGACGTCGAGCGTCCGGCCTGCGCACCGGCCCTGCGCAATTTCGCACCAATTCCAACCCACCTGCTGCCGTTCCCGAGTCAGGTTGTCAGCTCCGACAACGACAGCGCCGTCAGCACACCGCGTGCATTGGAACTGGCACGTCACTGGGGCGCCGAGGCGGGGATTTTGTCGGGTGCCGGGCACATCAACGTGAAGTCTGGTCACCAGCGCTGGGAGCAGGGTTTTGCCTATCTCTATCGCCTGCAAAACCGCATGGAACACCACGCCCTGCGACGTGCTTGAACCCTTTCTTTTTTTTAAAAAATCGCCCCCGTCTCCCGGCGGTTCAGGGCGGGAGTCTGCCATGAGTTTTGAAGCCTTCGGTCAGCCGCTGCTGACCTTCCCCGACGCAGAAAAAAGTCCCCTGAGCATTCGCGCCAAGGCGCTGGTGTTTGTCGATCCGCGTTCGCGTCAGTTACGCCAGGAGCTGGAGTTACTCGCACCGCGCTCGATCTCGGTGTTGATCCGTGGCGAAACCGGCAGCGGCAAGGAGTTGCTCGCGCGGCACATCCATCGCGCGAGTGATCGTGGCGGGTTGTTCGTCTCGGTCAACTGCGGCGCGATCAGTCCGACTTACGCTGATGCTGAATTGTTCGGTTATGCCGCTGGCAGTTACAGCGGTTCGGCCAGCAGTCGTGCGGGTTGGTTCGGTTCTGCCAACGGCGGGACGCTCTACCTGGATGAGATTGGCGACCTGCCGCTGCCGATCCAGATCAAATTGCTCGCGGCGCTGGAAAACCACGAAGTCACCCGTGTCGGTGCTCAACAACCGAGCCCTGTGGACGTGCGCCTGGTCGCCGCGACCAGCATCGACCTGGCCCAAGCGGTGGCCGCCGGAAAATTCCATGAGCGGCTCTACCACTACCTCAGCGAAGGCCAGCTCGAACTGCCGGCCTTACGTGAACGGGTGGGCGATATTTTGTCGCTGTCCGAATATTTCCTCGGCATATATAGCCAGCGCCTGGACCTGCCGGTGCCGCTGATCAGCGAAGCCGCGCAGCATTTGTTAGAGCAACACAGTTGGCCGGGCAACACCCGGGAGCTGGAAAACGTCATTCACTTTGCGTTGTTGGTCAGCACCGGCGATGAGATTTTGCCAGAGCATTTGAATCTACCCGAGGCGCCGCCGTCATTGGTGCAGATTGAGCAACAAGCTGCTCAGCTGATTAAAAGCGGCACGGCTGCCGAGCGATCCGCACTCAAGCATTTGCTCGAAAGCCTGACGCAGACGCTGTAGCGATCTGTATGAACAAAATGGAATATGAAAGTGAATAAAAGATATTGTTCGGGAATAAAAAATCCCGGTATTGTCCGCGTCACGCCAGCGATAGCACTTCACTGGCACTCGTACTAAACAAGCCGTCGTCGATGACGACCGTGATTTTCGATAAGGACACTGCATGAAAAAGGTTCTGTTGTTCACCGCATTGGCGGCTGCCCTGACCGCGGGCCTGGCCCAGGCTGGCGAGAAACTGGTAGTTGCGGCGACCCCGGTTCCACACGCCGAGATTCTGGAACTGATCAAACCCACCCTCGCCAAAGAAGGCGTGGACCTGGAAATCAAAGTCTTCACCGACTACGTTCAGCCGAACGTACAGGTCGACCAGAAGCGTCTGGACGCCAACTACTTCCAGACCCTGCCGTACCTGAAAAGCTTCAACGAAGGTAAAGGCACCCACCTGGTGACCGTGATCGGCGTGCACGTCGAACCGTTCGGCGGCTACTCGAAGAAAGTCAAAACCCTGGCTGAGTTGAAAGATGGCGCGACTATCGCTATCCCCAACGAAGGCAGCAACAGCGGTCGCGCCCTGATCTTGCTGCAGAAGGCTGGCCTGATCGAGTTGAAAGACCCGAAAAACGCTCTGGCCACCCCGAAAGACATTGCCAAGAACCCGCACAACTTCAAGTTCAAGGAACTGGAATCGGCCATGCTGCCGCGTGTTCTGGACCAGGTCGACCTGGACATGATCAACACCAACTATGCGCTGGAAGCAGGTCTGAACCCGGCTAAAGACGCGCTGGTGATCGAAGGTGCAGATTCGCCATACGTGAACTTCCTGGTGGCTCGTCCGGACAACAAGGACAGCGTTGCCATCCAGAAACTGGCCAAGGCCTTGACCAGTCCTGAAGTGAAAGCATTCATCGAGAAGAAGTACAGCGGCGCGGTACTGCCGGCGTTCTGATTCGCGAGGTAAACCCCTTCAAGGTTTCAAACGCCGACGGCTGATATAGCGTCGGCGTTTTTTTATTGGGTGTTGGGAATTATTTGGAATGTGAGTTCGGCTTTAGAACCACCCCTCACCCCAGCCCTCTCCCCACGGGGGAGAGGGGGAAAGGGAGCAGATCCTCATGCTTTTCAAAACCTGAGTTCGACTCGATTTGTCAGGTCGATGTCACTCCAAGAACACATCGGTCAGTCCCCTCTACCCTCTGGGGAGAGGGTTAGGGTGAGGGGTGGTTCTAACTACTCCCGCGTATTCAACGCCCTGCGCAACGCCATCAACAACTTCACGATGTCCTGCGGATCCAGCCGCTGTGGCACTTTTGCGTCAGCCATTTTTCTCTTCCTTGTGATGGTTCGGCCGGGGAGTCTGGCCAAAAGCTGTGCATCCTTGGAGGGGGATTCTGAAAAAAAGATCCTTCCTACAGCGCAAAGAAAAATAGTCGTCTTCCGCCGCCACAGCAAATGCGGAGGATAGTTTTTTGCGTGATATCAATATGCTTTAACGGTATTTAAATTCTTCTTTTTATACCTTTAAAGTCGGTGCCTGTCGGGTAGTTATCCACTGCCCATGGACTGCACCACCGTCGCTTACCCTGCGGCGTCCAGGATGTTCAATGAACTTCGATTACGCATTTATCCTCAGCACCTTGCCGGCGTTTCTCAAGGCCGTGGGCGTGACGCTGCAGGTTGGCTTCATCGCTATCGGCACGTCGTTGCTGGTGGCGCTGATCAACGCGACGATTCTGGTGTTCCGCACGCCTTACTTGCAGCGCCTGGTCGGGCTGTATGTGGAGCTGGCGCGCAACACGCCGCTGTTGATCCAGCTGTTCTTCGTCTACTTCGCCTTGCCGGCACTGGGCATCAAGGTCTCGGGCTTTGCGGCGGCGATCATCACCATGACCTTCCTCGGCGGCGCCTACCTCACCGAAGTGCTGCGTGCCGGTGTCGACGCGGTGCCACAGGCGCAGCTCGAGTCCGGCCGCTCCATCGGCCTGTCCCACGGGCAATTGCTGCGCTACGTGATCCTGCCGCAAGCCGGCATCCTCAGCCTGCCGTCGCTGTTCGCCAATTTCATTTTCCTGCTCAAGGAAACCACCGTGGTCTCGGCGGTGGCAGTGCCGGAGATTCTCTACACCACCAAAAGCTACATCGCGCTCTACTACAAAACCTACGAAATGCTCGCCGTGCTGACGCTGATTTGCGTGCTGCTGTTTCTACCGCTGTCGCTATTGCTCAGTCGTCTGGAAAGGAGGCTCCAGCATGGCCAGTTCGGGTCTTGAGTTGCTGTGGGTGTCGTTGCCGCAACTGGGCAAGGGCGCCGCGCAAACCTTGTCGATCTCTTTCCTGAGCATCGCCATCAGCACCGTTGGCGGCGTGCTTTACGGTGTGCTGCGCACGCTGAATTCGAAATGGCTGAACGCGGTCCTGCGCGTGTATCTGGAATTGTTCCGGGCGATCCCGGTGCTGGTCTGGTTGTATTTGCTGTTCTTCGGTCTGCCGATTTTCTTTGGCCTGAGCATTCCGAGTTTCTGGTGCGCAGTGCTGGTGTTGTCGTTGTGGGGCGCCAGCGAAGTCGGCGAAGTGGTGCGCGGTGCGTTGCATTCGTTGCCTCGCGGGCAGCGTGAAGCGGGGTTGTCGATTGGCCTGGACGGCCCGCAACTCTACGGCTACGTGTTGCTGCCACAAGCGCTGAAACGCATGACGCCGCCGACCATCAACGTCTACACGCGGATCATCAAGACCAGCTCCCTGGCGGTGCTGATCGGTGTGGTCGACGTGATCAAGGTCGGCCAGCAGATCATCGAACGCACTTACGAATCAGTGCTGATCTACGGCGCACTGTTCCTGTTTTTCTTTTTCATCTGCTACCCGCTGTCGGCCGCCTCGCGCGTGCTGGAGCGGCGCTGGACGCAAGCATGAGCGCATTGATCGAGTTCAAGGGTTTCAACAAGTTTTTCGGCGAGCAGCAGGTGCTCAAAGAGATCGACCTGCAAGTGAAGTCAGGCGAAGTGATCGTCATCCTCGGCCCCAGCGGCTGCGGTAAAAGCACCTTACTGCGTTGCCTCAACGGTCTTGAAATCGCCCACAGCGGCAGCTTGAATTTTTCCGGTCGCGAGTTGCTGGACAAGGGCACCGACTGGCGCGAAGTGCGGCAGCAGATCGGCATGGTGTTCCAGAGTTATCACCTGTTCCCGCACATGAGTGTGCTCGACAACCTGCTGCTCGGCCCGGTCAAAGTGCAGAAGCGCGAACGCCGCGAGGCGCGCGCCCAGGCCGAAGCGTTGCTTGAGCGCGTGGGCCTTTCGGACAAGCGCGATGCCTTCCCGCGTCAGCTCTCCGGTGGCCAGCAGCAACGCATCGCCATCGTCCGCTCGCTGTGCATGAACCCGAAAGTCATGTTGTTCGATGAAGTCACCGCCGCCCTCGACCCGGAAATGGTCAAGGAAGTGCTGGAAGTCATACAGGGCCTGGCCCGCGAGGGCATGACCCTGTTGATCGTCACCCACGAAATGGCCTTCGCCCGCGCCGTGGCTGACCGCATTGTGTTCATGGATGCCGGGCGAATCCTTGAGCAAAACCCTCCCGAGATTTTCTTTACGAACCCGCAAACCGCACGAGCGCAGCAGTTCCTGGAGAAGTTCTCCTACGTCGCCGCACTACCCAAAACGACTCAAACAAAGGAACTGGAACTGCTATGAAAACTGCCAAGACTTCACTGCTGCTACTCCCGCTGCTCGGCCTCGCGTTGCTGGTCGGCTGCAACAAAACCGATGACCCCGCCAAACCAGCGGCCACCAGTGCTAGCTATCTGGAAAAAATCAAAGCACGGGACAAGCTGATCGTTGGTGTCTTCACCGATAAACCGCCGTTTGGTTTCGTCAATGAAGCCGGGCGTTATGTTGGTTTCGATACCGACATCGGCCGTCAATTCGCCAAGGACCTGCTGGGTGATGAGAACAAGGTTGAGTTCGTCGCGGTGGAACCGGCGAGCCGGATTCCGTTCCTGCAAAGCGACAAGGTCGATTTGATTCTGGCCAACATGACCGTTACACCCGAGCGTAAGGAAGCGGTGGAATTCACCAATCCCAACCTGAAAGTTGCGGTGCAGGCGCTGGTGCCACAGGCAAGCACTGTGAAGAACCTCGATGACCTGGCAACTCGCACGACCATCGTCACCACTGGCACTACAGCCGATATCTGGCTGACCAAGAACCACCCGGACTGGAAACTGCTCAAGTTCGAGAAAAATTCCGAGTCTCTGCAAGCATTGGCCAATGGGCGGGGCGATGCGTATGCGCAGGACAATCTGGTGCTGTTCAGCTGGGCGAAGCAGAACCCTGGCTACCGCGTGCTGAGCCAGACGTTGGGCGCTGAAGCACCGATTGCGCCGGCGGTGAAGAAGGGCAATGTCGAGCTGCGTGATTGGGTGAATGTCGAGTTGGCGAAGCTGGGTGAAGAGAAGTTTTTGCTCAAACTGTATGACCAATATGTGCGTAAAGAGCTGAGCGATGACACGAAGCCTGAGAGCGTGATCGTTGAGGGTGGGAAGTGGCAGGGTTGATCTGCTGATTATTCGGTGAGGCTAGAAACCACCCCTCACCCCAGCCCTCTCCCCACGGGGGAGAGGGGGAAAGGGAGCAGATTGGGGGCCTTTCAGAACCTGAGTTCGACTCGGGCTTTCAGGTCGATGTAGTTCGAAAGTACAACTCGGTCAGTCCCCTCGCCCCTTGGGGCGGTCCGACGCTTCGGGAGGGCTAGGGTGAGGGGGTGGATCTAAAGCCCAGCCAATCAATCCGGCCAATACCACGCCGGTTCATCCAGCATCCGCTGCCCGACAATCCCGGTCTGGCCCAATGTCTTCTCCAGCACAATGCAATTGCACTCCGGATCCTCCTGCAACGCCGAAATCAACCGCCGTGCATGAGAAACCACCCACACCTGACACTGCTCTGACGCCCGAATAATCAACCGCGCCAACGCCGGCAACAGGTCCGGGTGCAGACTGGTTTCCGGCTCGTTCAGCACCATCAGCGTCGGCGGCCGAGGCGTCAGCAGCGCCGCCACCAGCAACAAATACCGCAACGTCCCGTCCGACAGCTCGGCCGCTGATAACGGCCGCAACAACCCTTCCTGATAAAACTCGATGGCAAACCGTCCGCCCTGCAACTGCTCGATATTCAAGCGCGCCCCGGGGAACGCGTCGCTGATCGCGGTCTGCAAAGCTTCCGGATCGCCGATTTCGCGGATGGTTTGCAACGCAGCGGCGAGGTCGCGGCCGTCGTGATGCAATACCGGCGTACGGGTGCCCAATTGCGGTTGGCGCGCCGGCGCGTCGGCGTCGCTGCGAAAGTGATCGTAGAAGCGCCAGCGGCGGATGAACTCGCGCAGTTGCAGGACTTCCGGTGAGGTGCGCAAGCTGCCGACCTGATCGAACAGGCTGTCGAAATTCGGCGTGTGCTGGGTCAGTACTTCCCAGCTGCGACCTTCGCGAGCGCGGATCATCGGGCCTTCGCGGTCCACCAGCAGGCTGGCGGAGCGGTAGAACGGCCCGGACCAGATGCATTCTTTTTTGATTTCCGGGTCGAGGGCAAAGTACGAGCGCGTCGGTGCCGGCAGGCCCAAGGCAATCGAATAGCTGAAATCTTCCCCGGCAAACCCCAGACGCAGGCGTACTGCGCCGTGTCGAACGGTCGCCTCGATCGGGACTTCGCCATTACGCATCCGTCGGCTGATGTTTTCCGGCCCGGCCCAGAAGGTCGAATCCAGCCCACCCTCGCGGGCCAACGCATTGACCACGCCGCCCTGAGCGGTTTCCGCCAGCAGGCGCAACGCGCGGTAGAGGTTGGATTTGCCGCTGCCGTTGGGGCCGGTGATCAGGTTCAACCGACCCAACGGAATCACCAATTTATTGATCGAGCGGTAATTGGCCACCGCGAGGGTTTTGAGCATGGGAAGCTTCCTGCTGCGTGGTGCGCGATTCTGCCTTATTGTCGACGTCATCGTGCGCCAGGCTTTATTTCAAACCGTGAGGCGCACCCTTGGAACCCTGTTCTAAGCTCACAGTCGTATCGCCATTGGCACGAACGTACAACGCAAAGGAGTCTGCATGGTGGGTCCCGGATTGAAAACAGTGGTTGGCCTGAGCCTCCTTGTCCTGCTGAGCGCCTGCGGCGAGAAAAAACCGGTCGAGAAGGACCGCCCTCGGGTGTTCGTGCAAGAGGTCAAATCGGCGGATTACGCGGCGACGGTGACCCTGACCGGTGATGTTCAGGCGCGGGTCCAGACCGACCTGTCGTTCCGCGTTGCCGGCAAGATCATCCAGCGTACAGTCGATGTCGGTGATCGGGTTTCGGCCAAACAGGTTTTGGCAAAACTCGATCCCAAGGACCTGCAAACCAGCGTCGACTCGGCCCAGGCGCAGGTTGTTGCCGAACAGGCCCGAGTCAAACAGACCGCTGCCGCGTTTGTTCGTCAGCAAAAACTCCTGCCCAAGGGCTACACCAGCCAGAGCGAATTCGATTCCGCCCAAGCCGCCTTGCGCAGCAGCCAAAGCGCCCTGACGGCGGCCCAGGCGCAACTGGCCAACGCCCGTGAACAACTGGGCTACACCGCGTTGGTTGCCGACGCGCCGGGAGTGATTACCGCGCGTCAGGCCGAGGTCGGCCAAGTGGTGCAGGCCACCGTGCCGATTTTCAGCCTGGCGCGCGATGGCGAGCGCGACGCGGTGTTCAACGTCTACGAATCGCTGCTGACAGAGCCGCCAGAAGGCAAAACAGTGGTCGTCAGCCTCCTCGACAAACCTGAGATCAAAACCACCGGCACCGTTCGGGAAATCACCCCGGCCGTCTCCGCGCAGACCGGCACGGTGCAGGTCAAAGTCACTCTCAACGGACTACCGGAAGGCATGCAGCTCGGTTCGGTGGTGAGTGCCACGGCCAAGACGCCAGGCAAGTCGGCGGTCGAATTGCCCTGGTCGGCACTGACAAAAAATCTCAGCGACCCGGCCGTATGGCTGGTGGACGACGAGGGCAAGGCACAGCTGCACACCGTCACTGTCGGTCGCTACCTGACCGGCAAAGTGATCATCAGCGCCGGCCTGAAGGGTGGCGAAAAAGTCGTCATTGCCGGCGGCCAGTTGCTGCACCCCGGCGTGAAGGTGGAAATCGCCGAAAACACCTATAAGGATTTAGCCGAAGGAGCCCAGCCATGAAGCGTCTGTTACTGGTTTGCGCCGGTGTGATGCTGGTGGCCTGCTCGAAAAAAGAACCGCCGCCGGAGCCGGTGCGTCCGGTGCTATCGATCAAGGTCCAGGCGCTGGACGAAGAAAGCCTGGGCCGCTTCGCCGGCAGCATCCAGGCCCGCTACGAAAGCAATGTCGGGTTCCGGGTGCCGGGGCGTATCGCCAGCCGTAACGTCGATGTCGGTGCCGAAGTCGATAAGGGCGCGCTGCTCGCTACACTCGACCCCACCGATCAGCAGAACCAGTTGCGTTCCGCTCAGGGTGATCTGGCCAACGTCCAGGCGCAACTCATCAACGCTCAGGCCAACGCCCGGCGTCAGCAAGAGTTGTTCGATCGTGGCGTGGGCGCCCAGGCGCAACTCGACGTCGCACAGACCGACCTCAAAACCACCCAGGCCTCCCTCGATCAAGCGAAGGCTGCGGTCGATCAGGCCAAGGACCAGCTCAACTACGTCGAACTGCGCGCCGACCACAAGGCCATCGTCACCGCGTGGAACGCCGAAGCCGGGCAAGTCGTCTCTGCCGGCCAGCAAGTGGTGACCCTGGCGCAACCGGACATCAAGGAAGCGGTGATCGACCTGCCGGACACGCTGGTCGACCAGTTGCCGGAAGACGTGGTGTTTCAAGTTGCCGTCCAGCTCGCCCCGAGCATCACTACCACTGCCATCGTTCGCGAGATCGAACCCCAGGCTGAAAGTGCGACCCGCACCCGCCGCGCCCGCCTGAGCCTGACCGATACGCCGCCGGGGTTTCGCCTGGGCACGGCGATCAGCGTGACCCTCAGCTCTGCGATCAAACCGCGTATCGAACTGCCCCTGACCGCGCTCCAGGAGGTCGATGGCAAACCGCGGATCTGGGTCATCGATCCGCAGACCCAAACCGTTTCCCCGCGAGACGTCAGCCTGATCAGCCGCACTGACTCAACGATGGTCCTGGCCAACGGTGTGAAGTCCGGCGAGCGAGTGGTCAGTGCCGGCGTGAACAGCCTGAAACCGGGGCAAAAAGTAAAAATCGATGAGGACAGCCCGCAATGAAAGGGAGTTTCAACTTATCCGAATGGGCCCTCAAGCATCAGTCGTTTGTCTGGTATTTGATGTTCGTCGCGCTGCTGATGGGCGTGTTCTCGTACCTGAACCTCGGCCGCGAGGAGGATCCGTCGTTCACCATCAAAACCATGGTGATCCAGACCCGCTGGCCGGGCGCGACTCAGGAGGAAACCCTCAAGCAGGTCACTGACCGGATCGAGAAAAAACTCGAAGAGCTCGACTCGCTCGACTACGTGAAAAGCTACACCCGCCCCGGCGAGTCGACGGTCTTCGTTAATTTGCGTGACACCACCAGCGCCAAGGACATCCCGGAAATCTGGTACCAGGTGCGCAAGAAGATCAACGACATTCGCGGCGACTTCCCCCAAGGCCTGCAAGGGCCGGGATTCAACGATGAGTTCGGTGACGTGTTCGGCTCGGTGTACGCCTTTACCGCCGACGGTTTATCGATGCGCCAATTGCGCGATTACGTCGAGCAAGTCCGCGCCGAGATCCGCGAAGTGCCGGGGCTGGGCAAGGTCGAGATGGTCGGTGAGCAGGACGAAGTCCTCTACCTGAACTTCTCCACTCGCAAACTGGCGGCGCTGGGCATCGATCAGCGTCAGGTGGTGCAGAGCCTGCAATCGCAGAACGCGGTGACGCCGGCCGGTGTGATCGAGGCCGGTCCCGAGCGGATTTCCGTGCGCACGTCCGGACAGTTTGCCTCCGAGAAGGACCTGGAAAACGTAAACCTGCGACTCAACGATCGCTTCTACCGCTTGGCTGACGTCGCCGAAATCAGCCGTGGCTACGTTGACCCGGCGACGCCGGAATTCCGCTTTAACGGCCATCCTGCCATCGGCCTCGCCATTGCGATGAAGAAGGGCGGCAACATTCAGGCGTTCGGCAACGCGCTGCACCAGCGCATGAATGACCTGACCGCCGACCTGCCGGTGGGCGTCGGCGTGCACAACGTTTCCGACCAGGCCGAAGTGGTGGAAAAAGCCGTCGGCGGCTTCACCAGCGCGTTGTTTGAAGCGGTGGTGATCGTGCTGATCGTCAGCTTCGTCAGCCTCGGCGTGCGCGCCGGGCTGGTGGTGGCGTGCTCGATCCCGCTGGTGCTGGCGATGGTCTTCGTCTTCATGGAATACAGCGGCATCACCATGCAGCGGATTTCCCTCGGCGCGCTGATCATTGCGCTCGGGCTGCTGGTGGACGACGCGATGATCACCGTCGAGATGATGGTCACGCGCCTGGAAATGGGCGAGACCAAGGAGCAAGCGGCCACGTTCGCTTACACATCGACCGCGTTCCCGATGCTCACCGGTACGTTGGTGACGGTGGCCGGTTTCGTGCCCATCGGCCTGAACGCCAGCTCGGCCGGCGAGTACACCTTCACGCTATTCGCGGTGATCGCGGTGGCCATGATCGTGTCGTGGATTGTCGCGGTGCTGTTCGCCCCGGTGATCGGCGTGCACATCCTCAGCGCCAACGTGAAACCTCACGACGCAGAACCGGGGCGCATCGGTCGGTCGTTCAATTACGGCTTGCTCTGGGCCATGCGCAATCGCTGGTGGGCGATCGGCATCACCGTTGCACTGTTTGTGGCGTCGGTGTTTTCCATGCAGTTTGTGCAGAACCAGTTCTTCCCGTCCTCGGACCGTCCGGAAATCCTCGTCGACTTGAACCTGCCGCAAAACGCCTCGATCGCCGAAACCCGCAAGGCTGTGGACAAGCTCGAAGCGACGCTCAAGGACGATCCGGACATCGTGCGCTGGAGCACTTACATCGGTGAAGGTGCGATCCGTTTCTACCTGCCCCTCGACCAGCAATTGCAGAACCCGTATTACGCGCAACTGGTGATCGTCAGCAAAGGCCTGGAATCGCGTAATGCCCTTAGCCAGCGCTTGCGCGAGCGGCTGCGCAAGGATTTTGTCGGTATCGGCAGCTACGTCCAGGCGCTGGAAATGGGCCCGCCGGTGGGGCGGCCGATTCAGTATCGGGTCAGTGGCAAGGACATCGATCAGGTGCGTAAACACGCCATCGCCCTGGCCACCGAACTGGATAAAAACACTCACATCGGCGAGATCATTTACGACTGGAACGAACCGGGCAAAGTCCTGCGCATTGACATCGCGCAGGACAAGGCGCGGCAATTGGGACTGTCATCGGAAGACGTGGCCAATCTGATGAACAGCATCGTGGTCGGTGCGCCAGTGACACAGGTCGATGACGATATCTACCTGATCAACGTGGTGGGTCGTGCGGAAGACGCTGAACGCGGCACCCCGGAAACCCTGCAGAATTTGCAGATCGTCACGCCGGGCGGCACGTCGATTCCGCTGCTGGCGTTCGCCACCGTTCGCTATGAACTTGAGCAGCCACTGGTCTGGCGCCGCGACCGCAAACCGACCATCACCATCAAGGCGGCGGTGCGCGACGAAATTCAGCCGACCGACCTGGTGAAGCAACTCCAACCCGACATCGATAAATTCGCCGCCAGTTTGCCGGTGGGCTACAAGGTCGCTACCGGTGGCACCGTCGAGGAAAGCGGCAAGGCCCAAGGGCCGATTGCCAAGGTCGTGCCGTTGATGCTGTTTTTGATGGCGACCTTCCTGATGATCCAGTTGCACAGCGTGCAGAAGCTGTTCCTGGTGGCCAGCGTTGCGCCGCTCGGCTTGATCGGCGTGGTGCTGGCGCTGATCCCGACGGGCACGCCGATGGGCTTTGTGGCGATTCTCGGGATTCTGGCGCTGATCGGCATCATCATCCGCAATTCGGTGATTCTGGTGACGCAGATCGATGCCCTGGAGAAGGACGGTCATGTACCGTGGGATGCGGTGGTGCAAGCCACGGAGCATCGTCGCCGGCCGATTCTGCTGACGGCAGCGGCGGCGAGCCTGGGGATGATCCCGATCGCCCGGGAAGTGTTCTGGGGACCAATGGCGTACGCGATGATTGGCGGGATTATTATTGCGACGTTGCTGACATTGCTGTTTTTGCCGGCGCTGTACGTGGCCTGGTACAAAATCCGCGAACCGAAGAAAGGTGATCGGCTTGAGACCCACCCCTCACCCTAACCCTCTCCCAGAGGGAGAGGGGACTGACCAAGGTGTCTCACGTTATACATCGACCTGAAAAATCGAGTCGAGCTCAGGCATTGAGAACGATGAAGATCTGCCCCCTTTCCCCCTCTCCCCTCTGGGGAGAGGGCTGGGGTGAGGGGTGGATCTTCATGACACACCCAATGTCACCCCTTACGCCAAACACTCGCCAACCAAGGCTGCTGCTCCCGCGGCAGCCCTGCCGGCCGGTAGTAATGCTCCAACTCCACAAACCCCGCCTCCGTCAGCAATTTCTTCCACGTCTCAAGATCGTGGTACGCCCCATAACGCGGCCCATTCCACCCTTCCTGATTCTCGCCACGCGGATTGGAACTGAACAACACGCCGCCCGGCTTCAAAGCCCCGCGCAACTCCTTCAACACACGAGGCAATTCCTGACGTGGAATATGAAACAGCACCGCATTGGCGAAGATCCCGTCAAAGCGCTCAGCCGGCAAATCCAGCTTCAGAAAATCCTGCTGCCAGACCTCACAACCGCTGTCTTCCCGCGCCATCTGCGCAAACTTCTCCGAGCCATCAAGCCCGACAGCGGTGTGGCCCATGCGCGTGAAGGTTTGCAAGTCACGACCCGGCCCACAGCCAAAGTCGAGAATGTCGAACGGCGCCTCCCCCTGAATATGCCGCAGCAGCGCATCAATGTTCTGGCTGACATCATGATCGCGAGTCCCTTCGCGAAAACTTTCAGCCACCGAGTTGTAATGGCCCAGGGTGGTGGAGGTGATCTGCTCGAGGTCGGTGGGGGTCTGTTTCATGGTTAGCTGCGCAGGCAATTGGGATTTGCCGAATATACGCCATGAGGCAGAAGGCTGCTGCGCAGCCATGAGCCAGACTCAACGCTTGTTCAACCCCCGCGCCAACCGATCCCCACCCAATTGAATCACCGCCACCAACACCACCAGCAACACAATCACCGTCAACATGATCTGGCTATCAAACCGCTGATACCCGTACCGATAGGCGATGTCCCCCAGTCCACCCGCACCGATAGCCCCCGCCATGGCCGATGAGTTGATCATGGTCACCAGGGTGATGGTGAAACCGCCGACAATCCCCGGCAGCGCTTCGGGCAACAACACATGCCAGACGATATGCCAGCGCCGGCAACCCATCGCCTGCGCCGCTTCGATCAACCCGTGATCAACCTCACGCAAACTGACTTCCGCGATACGCGCAAAGAACGGCGTGGCGGCGATGGTCAGCGGCACCACGGCCGCCCAAACTCCATACGTGGTGCCGACGATCAACCGGGTAAACGGAATCAGCGCCACCATCAAAATCAGAAACGGAATCGAGCGGAACAGGTTCACGAACGCGCCCAACGCACGGTTCAGCGCTGGCGCTTCATAGATTCCGCCCTTGGAACTGGTGACCAGAATCACCGCCAGTGGAATGCCCGCCAGCAGCGCGATCAATGACGACACGCCAACCATCAGGAAGGTGTCGATAAAGCCTTGCAGCAAGCGATCAAACCACATAACCCAGCACCTCCACCTGTTGCGCCCAGTTGCCGGCGCGTTGACGCAATTCCTCTGCGCCGAGGGGCGAATCGGTCACCGCCAGCAGCAGTTGCCCGAGGGCATGGCCTTGAATCCGTTCCACGCCGCCTTGCAGCAAGCGCACGCGACCGCCGAGGGCACTGAACAACGCGGCCAGGTCCGGCTCGTCGCTGGCGCTGCCGGTGAACTGCAAACGCAGCACAACAGCGGCGTCCGAGGACTGTGGATGTGCCTGCAAGCGGCTCTGCAATTCTTCCGGCAATCCGTGTTGCAACGGTGCCAGCAAAGTTTTGCTGACCTCGTGCTGCGGGTTGCCAAAGACTTCCCAGACCGGTCCTTGTTCGACGATTCGTCCGTGTTCCAGCACCACGACCCGATCACAGATATCGCGAATCACCGCCATCTCGTGGGTGATCAGCACGATGGTCAGGCCCAGGCGCTGATTGATCTCGCGCAGCAGGCCGAGGATCGATTGCGTGGTCTCCGGGTCCAGCGCTGAAGTGGCTTCGTCGCACAGCAGAATCGCCGGGTCATGCACCAGTGCGCGGGCGATGCCGACGCGCTGTTTTTGTCCGCCGGACAGCTGCGCCGGGTAGGCTTTGTGCTTCTCTTGCAGGCCCACCAGTTCCAGCAGTTCGCGGACTTTCTGCTCGCGTTTTTCCTTGGGCACGCCTGCGACTTTCAGCGGCAACTCGACGTTCTGCCACACCGTCTTGGCCGACATCAGGTTGAAGTGCTGGAAGATCATGCCTATGCGCCGACGCAGCGCCACCAGGCGGTCTTCATCGAACTCGCCGATGTCGACCTGATCGATCAGCACTCGCCCCGCGCTCGGTTGTTCCAGGCGGTTGATGGTGCGAATCAGCGACGACTTGCCGGCGCCGCTGCGACCGATGATGCCGAACACTTCACCGCGCTGGATCGCCAGGTCGATGCCGTGCAGCGCCGCCACCGGGCCTTGCTGACCGTTGTAGGTTTTACCCAGGCCGATGAAGCGCACATGAGCGCGGTTGAGCTGCGGATGCAGTTCGGTTTGTTCGACTTTGTGGGGCTCTGGCGTTTCCAGTCGCAGTTGGGTGGCTGCCGTCATCCTCAGCTTTCCCAACCGGCTTGATAGAGCTTGCCGTGGGCTTTATCCAGCGCTGCTCGAACGGCCGGCGAATGCTGGTAGATGTCGACGAATTTGATCAGGCGCGGGTCGGTTTTGCTTTTCGGCTGGATCACGAACTGGATCACGTATTCCTTGTGATCGAGGCCGTCGAACAGTAGGGCAGAGCTGGCATCGAAGGTCTTCGACAAGCGAATGTAGGCCGGGTAACCCTGAACCAGATCGGCGTCGTCATAGGCGCGTACCAGTTGCACGGCTTCGACCTGAAGGATTTTGATTTTTTTCGGGTTGGCAATGATGTCTTCTTCGGTGGCCTTGTAGCCGACACCCGGTTTGAGGGTGATCAGGCCAGCCTTGGCCAACAGTTGCAAACCACGACCGCTGTTGATCGGGTCGTTGGCAATCGCCACGCTGGCGCCTTCCGGCAGCTCGTCAAAGCTTTTGTATTTCTTCGAGTAGAGGCCGACGTTGTTGATGATTCCCGGCGCGAACGGCACGAGGTCAAAACCGGCGGCGGCCTTGGCGTTTTCCAGGAACGGGACGTGCTGGAAGTAGTTCACGTCGATGTCGCCGGCAGCGAGGCTGACGTTGGGCGCGATCCAGTCGCTGAACTCCACCAGGTCGACTTGCAGGCCTTGTTTCTTGGCTTCTTCGACAGCGGCTTCCAGGGGAATGGCGAAAGCGGCGGTGGTGCCGACCTTCAGTGGCGCGTCGGCGGCGAAGGAGATGGAGCTGAAAAGGCCGAGGGCCAGGGCCAGTGCTTTGACTGGGTGAGTTAAGAGTTTCTTGGTCATGATGGTTATTCCAGTCAATTATTTAATGTGTGCACGCATTGTGGCGAGGGAGCTTGCTCCCGCTGGGCTGCGGAGCAGCCCCAATGCCATTCAGTGAGGTGTGTCAGGTACAACTCGGTTGCAGGTTTGCGCCTGCTTCGCAGCCGAACGGGAGCAAGCTCCCTCGCCACAGGGTTAGCGTCGGAACGCGGAACCGGTGTGTTGCTCAGGCAAATGCGCCTCGCCGTGAAACAGTTTTTCCCGCAGGCTGCCGTTGTCGTAAGCAGTCTTGTACGACCCGCGCCGTTGCAACTCCGGAATGACCCAATCGATGAAATCCACATAGCTTTCCGGCGTGACAATCCGAGTCAGGTTGAAGCCATCCAGCCCGGTTTCTGCGATCCACGATTCCAGCTCATCGGCGACTTGCTCAGGCGAACCAACCACCGTGATGTAGCGACCACCCAGCGCGTGTTGCTCGAGTAATTTGCGGCGGGTCCAGTCGTTGTTTTGCAGGTTCTTGGTGGCGGACTGGATCGCGTTGCTCTTCACGTACTGGATTGGTTCGTCGATTTCGTATTCGGAGAAATCGATCCCGGTGGACGCCGAAAAATGCGCCACGCCGGCCTCGGCACTGGCGTAGCTCAAGTACTCGGCGTGCTTGGCCCAGGCCAGCTCTTCGGTGGCGCCGACAATCACGTTCAGCCCCATGAACACCTTGATGTCCTCAGGATTGCGCCCGGCCTCGACGGCGCTGGCGCGCACCTTGTCCACTTGAACCTTGGTCGATGGTTTGTTCTGGCCGCTGATGAACACGCACTCGGCATGTCGCCCGGCGAACAGCAAACCGCGATCCGAACTGCCGGCCTGGAACAGCACGGGTGTACGTTGCGGCGACGGTTCGCAGAGGTGATAACCCTCGACCTGATAGAACTCGCCCTTGTGCTCGACCTTGTGCACTTTCTCGGGCTGCGCGTAGATCCGCTGCTGCGGATCGTTAAGCACCGCGCCGTTTTCCCAACTGCCTTCCCAGAGTTTGTAGAGCACTTGCAGGTATTCGTCGGCCTGGTCGTAACGACGGTCGTGTTCCACCTGTTCGCTCAAACCCATAGCCTTGGCGGCGCTGTCGAGGTAGCCGGTGACGATGTTCCAGCCGACCCGGCCACGACTCAGATGGTCGAGCGTGGACATGCGTCGGGCGAACAGATACGGCGGTTCGTAAGTCAGGTTGGCGGTGAGACCGAAGCCAAGGTTTTTGGTGACCGCTGCCATGGCCGAAACCAGCAGCAGCGGGTCATTGACCGGCAACTGGATCGACTCTTTGAGCGGTACGTCCACCGAGTTTTGGTAGACGTCGTAAACACCGACGATGTCAGCGATGAACAGACCGTCGAACAGTCCGCGCTCCAGCAATTGCGCCAGTTCGGTCCAGTACTCGATCGTTTTGTATTGTGTTGAAGTGTCCCGTGGATGCGTCCACAGACCATGGTTGATGTGCCCGATGCAGTTCATGTTGAACGCGTTGAGCAGGATCTTCTTTTTGGCATCGGCCATCAGATGGTCCCTCGCAATGGAGGGTTTTCATCGTTGAGGTAGTAATTGCCGACCGCGTGATACTTCCAGCGCACAGGGTCGTGCAGCGTGTGCACCCGGGCGTTGCGCCAGTGGCGGTCCAGACCATGTTCGATCAGGGTTGCCTGGCTGCCGGCCAGTTCAAACAGCGTGCTGCCAGCGGCGAGGGAAATCTCGGTGCTGATGGCGCGGGCTTCGGCGACGGCAATCGACGCGGCGGCGACGGTCTCGGCGTTGGTCTTGGCCTGAGCCTTGTCGAGGAATTCGCCGGAGCGTTCCAGCAAGGCTTCGGCGGCGTGCAGACGAATGCTCAAGTGGCCGAAGCTCTTGATGGTCAGTGGGTCTTCGGTGGCTTTGTCGTTGCCGGAATCGATCCACGGACGGGTTTTGGTGCGCACGAAGTGCAGCGCATCTTCATAGGCGGCGCGAGCGATACCGGTGTCGATAGCGGCGTGGAGGATCTGCGCCAGCGGGCCGACGGTGGTCGGGCGCTCGAACGCGCTCTGAAACGGGATCACGTCTTCGGCGGCGACGTAAACATCTTCAAACACCACCGAACCGCTGCCGGTGGTGCGCTGGCCGAAGCCGCTCCAGTCGTCGATCACCGTCAGACCCTTGGCGTTACGAGGGACGAAAGCGAGTTGCTGAACGCCGTTTTCGTCCACGACCGACGTCGGAATGCGCTGGGCATAAATCGCGCCCGTGGCGTAGAACTTGCGACCGTTGATGCGATAGCCGTCACGTTCTCCATGCAGATCAGGGGTCAGGCTGGTGACGCGGTCATGGGCAGTTTTGGTGCCCAGTTCCGCGAGGGCATTGCCGAAGCGTTGACCGGCCAATACTTCTGCGTACAGGCGCTTCTTCTGCTCTTCGCTGCCATTCACACGCAACACTTCGAGCGCGTAGAAGTGGTTCTGCGGGATCTGGCCGAGGGAACCGTCAGCCTGGGCGATCAGCGCGATCACCTTGGCCAGCGTGACGTTGGAAACACCGGCACCGCCAAACTCTTTTGGCACGCTGATACCCCAAAGACCCGAGCGGGAAAACACTTCCAGTTCCGGGTGTGGCAAACGGCGTTCGCGGTCGCGCAGGGCGCTGTCGCGTTTGAAATCTTCGGCCAGGTCACTGGCGACGATCAAGGCTTGCTCATCGCTGGTTATGACCGCGACGTGGTGAGAAAGAGTCATGTGTTTCTCCAGAGATCTGGTCGTTAAATCCAGGAGTGGCGAGCGGGAAGCGTGCCGTTCAAGTGGTAAGTGCCGACGGCGTGATATTTCCAGCGCACCGGGTCGTGCAGCGTGTGCACGCGGGCGTTGCGCCAGTGACGGTCGAGGTTGAATTCGGCGAGGGTGGCGCGGCTGCCGGCCAGTTCGAAAAGCTTTTCGCTGGCCAGCAGCGAGATCTCGGTGGTCAGGACTTTGGCTTCGGCCACGGCAATCGAAGCGCGGGCGGCAGACTCGGCGGTGAGCGGTGCGGCGTTGACTTGATCGAGCACTTGCCCAGCCTTGCGCAGCAGCGCTTCGGCGGCGTGCAGTTCGATTTTCAGTTTGCCGATGTCGGCGATCACATAGAGGTCGTCGCTGGCCCGTTCGACCTTGGCGTCGATCCATGGCCGAGCACGGGTTTTCACGAACGCGATGGCATCGTCGATGGCGCCCCGGGCGATGCCGGCGTCAATGGCTGCTTGAATCAGCTGCGACACGGCACCCTGAATGTTCGGGCTGTCATTGATCTTCCAGTTGTCCACCACCAGCTCGGCGTCGACCTGCACGTTGTTGAGCAAAATGGTGCCGCTGGCGGTGGTGCGTTGGCCGAAGCCCGACCAGTCATCCACGATGCGCAGGCCAGGAGTGCCGCGACGAACGAAGGCCAGCACTTGCTTGCCGTCGTCGTTCAGCGCCTTGACGGCGACCCAGTGGGCGAACAGGGCACCGGTGGAATAGAACTTCTGCCCGTTGAGGATGAAGCCGTCGCCGTTGGCGGTGATTCGCGCCTTGAGTTCAAGGGTGTTTTTGGTGCCGCGTTCAGGCCCCGCGTTACCGATTCGCCAGCCGTCGAGCACGCTTTTGAACAGCTGCTTTTTTTGCGATTCGGTGGCGCTGCCGAGTACCAGGTTGAGAATGCCGAACTGGTTCTGCGGGATCTGTCCCAGTGCCGGGTCGGCCGCGGAAATGATCGCGAAGACTTCGGCCAAAGTGACGAACGAAACCTGCGGGCCACCGTACTCACGCGGGATGGCAATGCTGCCCAAACCGCTGCGGGTGAATTGTTCGATTTCCGACCACGGCAGCTTGCGCTGCTGGTCGCGTTTGGCCGCTTGCAGGCGGGCGACTTGCGCCAGCTCATGGGCGGCCTTGATGGCTTGTGCGTCGTTGCGCAAGACCTGCGCGGGCAACAACAACGGGGCGATGTCCAGATCACTCTGGACGATTGCATCTGCCAGACTGGACATCAGTGCCGCTCCTTGGCTGCACGCAATGCCCTGGCGATCTGCACTGGGGTGATTGTGTTCCGGACCATACCTACCTCACATCTCATGGAAACGTCGCGATGGTTGCGACGAACGAAAACAAGAATGTCCGGTGGTCCGGTGCATATACCCTAAGCGTGTATAAAAATTAAATAAACTAACTTTTAGGAATATGCATAGAAGGGTCTCACACAACCTTGTAGCAGCTGGCGAAGCCTGCGTCCGGCTGCGCAGCAGTCGTGAAATCAGACACTGCGGTTATTCAGTTAAACCGCGAGCTCCGGTTTGACGACTGCTGCGCAGCCGGACGCAGGCTTCGCCAGCTGCTATGTATGGACTCGCCCCCACGTTCAACCTGCTTTTTGAACACTGCTACCCGGTTGCATCTATGTATGAGGCCTGTTCGAGGAAGCCTTCAACGGCTTCTGGCCAACATTGGGTAAG
>NZ_JAGYGJ010000035.1:0-66905 GCF_019947405.1 Pseudomonas sp. GL-B-26
CCCCCGCCCTCCCCGTCTGCTGCACTCCACTCGATGCCCATTGGCCGCTGCCGTTTGCGCTGCCCGATACGGTGCTGTTGAGCACTCACTTCGATACCTCGCAACTGGCCAGCGATGATTTCCAGCGCAGTGCCATCGAGCCGCCGCCCACCATCCAGCGTTCGGTCGCCAAGCGTCAGGCGGAGTTCCTCGCCGGGCGCGTTTGCGCTCGGGCTGCGTTGCAACAGTTGGAAGGGCTGAACTTCATCCCGGCCATCGGCGAGGACCGGGCTCCGGTGTGGCCGACGCACATCACGGGCTCGATCACCCACAGCACTGGCCAGGCCTCGGCGATTGTCGCGAAGAAAACCCACTGGCGCGGCCTGGGGATGGACCTGGAAAACCTGCTCAACCCTGAACGGGCCGAGCGACTGGCCGGGGAAATCCTCACACAGCCCGAGTTGCAACGCATGACCGCTGGCCCTCGCGATCAACTGGCGATGCTGGTGACCCTGACGTTTTCGGTGAAGGAAAGCCTGTTCAAGGCGCTGTATCCGATCGTTCAGCAGCGCTTCTATTTTGAACATGCCGAAGTGCTGGAGTGGACCGAGAGCGGTGAAGTGCGGCTGCGGTTGCTGACTGATTTGTCCAGCGAGTGGTGCAATGGCACTGAGCTGGATGCGCAGTTCGGGGTGGTGGATGGGCAGTTGTTGAGTCTGGTCAGCATCAAGGCCTGAGAACGCGATCCCTGTAGCAGCTGGCGAAGCCTGCGTTCGGCTGCGAAGCAGTCGTTAAACCATACAACTCGGTGCTTCAGATAAACCGCATGCACAGGATTTACGACTGCTTCGCAGCCGAACGCAGGCTTCGCCAGCTGCTACAGGTCCTGCGCCAATCTCAACGCTTCTCCTGATTCCTCGGCCAGCTCAGGCTGAAACACGCCCCGCCCAGGCTTTTGCTCTTGCTGATCAACGCCCGGCCATCATGCCAATGGATGATTCGCCGCACGATGGACAACCCCAGCCCATGCCCTCCCGAAGCGCGGGTACGGCTGTCGTCGAGACGCAGGAATGGTGTGAAAATCTTCTCCCAGGCCGTTTCCGGCACACCCGGCCCGTCATCCTCGACATCCACTCGACAGCGCTGCTGCCCCACCTGATAGCTGACGGTCACCCGTGATTGAGCGTGGCGCATGGCGTTGCTCACCAGGTTCTGCAACGCCCGGTGCAGGTAACGCGGCTCGGCCTCGACCCAGGCGTCGTCGTTGTCAGCGGCGGACAAACACAAACCGCGCTGCACCGTGACCTCGGCGCGTAACGGCGCCAGTTCTTCGATCACTTGATTGACCAACGCATCCAGATCGATCCGCTGAAAATTCAGCGCCGGTGAGCCCTGCTCCAGTCGTGCGTAGGTGAGCATCTCGTCCACCAATCGATCGAGATCCTCGATGTCGTGGTCCATGCCTTCACAGTATTTTTCCAACGCCTGCGGCGTGGTGGCCGAGCCGATCATTTCCAGACCAAAACGCAACCGCGCCACGGGTGTGCGCAGCTCATGAGACACGGCGCGCACCAGCTCACGCTGGATCGCCAGCAACTGCTGCAAGTGCTCGGCCATGCCGTTGAACGCCGAAGCCAGCCGTCCCACCGAGTCCGCGCCGCGTGCCGGCACGCGGGTTTCCAGGCTGCCCTTGGCGATGCGCGTGGCGGCCGCTTCCAGGCCACGCAAACGGCGCTCAAGTTGGCGCACCAACAAATAGACGATCAAGCCGATCAGGCTCAAACCCAGGGCGGCGATCAGCACCAGCCATTCCGGCGGATAAGGATTCATCTGATACAACGGGCCGATTTCCAGCACCCACGGCGTACCGACCATGCCGGCAAACACCCGGATCGAATCACCGCCCTTGCCCAGCGCCATCACCGTGTCGCCCTCGGACACCCGGCGACTCTGGTCCTCGTCCATGTCCGCCTGTTCGATCGTCACCAACCGCAAGTCGAAACCAAACCCTTTGTCGCGCTTCAACTGCGCCAGGCGCTCGGGTTGCTCGGCCACCGGGTAGCGCACCAGTTCGTCGGCCAACAGGTAAATAGTCGCCCGGGCCAGTTGTTCGCTGATCTGCTGGACTTCGCCGGTCAGCACCAACTGTTCCTTGTCACTGACCAGTCGATACACCTTCGCCGCGTGCGGACCGGTCTGTTCCACCAGCGCCTGACCGCGCAGCACGCGGGTGCGTTGGGTGAGGTCGAGGTCGGTTTGGGCAAAGGTCTTCAGCGCCAGAGGAATCCCCAGCAACCGCTCCCACACCAGCAAGGCACGGTGGCGCTCGGTTTCGTTCATCGGGTTCAGATTGTCGGCCATCAACGAGAACGTGCCGTGGGCGAGGCGTTCGCGGTATTGCTCGCCGCGCACCTGGTTGAGCAGGTGCAAAGCCAGCACGCCGAGTACCGCCACCAGAATCAGCGCCGCGCACATGCCACCGTAAATGCGCAGGAAGATCGAGTTCACAGCGTGCAGGCTTCCGGAACGAACAGATAACCTTTGCTGCGGATGGTCTTGATCAGCCGCGGATGCTCCGGGTCATCGCCGATTTTCGGGCGAATGCGCGAGATGCGCACGTCGATGGAACGGTCCTGGCCGTCATAGCCAATGCCGCGCAGCGCGGTGAAAATCTCTTCCCTGGACAGAATGCGCCCGGCATTGGCCACCAGCAGCCAGAGCAAGTCGAACTCGGCGCTGGTCAACTCGATGCCGTTGTCGTTCAGCCAGGCTTCGCGCAATGCGTTGTCGACCACCAAGGGACCGAACTGCAGACGCCGTTGTTTTTCCGGCGCCACTTCAGGGGCTTCACTGCGTCGCAACAGGGCCTGGATGCGCGCCAGCAGCAGACGTGGGCGAACCGGTTTGCACACGTAGTCGTCGGCGCCCAGGTCCAGGCCAAGAATCTGATCGGTGTCGTCGGTGCGGGCGGTGAGCATCAGGATCGGTCCGTCATACTTGTCGCGGACCTTGCGGCAGATGCTCAGGCCATCTTCGCCCGGCAACATCAGGTCGAGGATCACCAGGTCCGGTTTCTCCTTGATGATCCGTGCCGCGGCCAAGGCGCCGTTGCCCTCGATCGATACGCGCAGACCATTGGCTTCCAGGTAGTCGCGGGTCAGTTCGGCCAGACGCTGGTCGTCCTCGACAATCAATACCTGCCAGGCATCTTGCTCCACGGTGACCTCTGCTTGCCAACAACACTTAATAAGGAAGGATCCGCCCGTCTTTTTGTAATGATTGGGGAGGATAAGAATGCATCTGCATTGGCCGATTGTATAAACGCCGCTCGCCAAGAACACAAGCCGGTAAATGCGTTCGGACAACGCGGTTTTTTGTGATAGGGTTCGCGCCCTTAAAAATCCAAATGACCGTTTTCAATCATTGAAAATCAGTGAAAAACGGTCCGCTCCAGCTAGGTCGCGGCCTACACGCTCGTTCTACGTTTCACACACAATTTACGCACAGGTTTATCCACAGGTAGTACGTTGCAACACCCTCCAAAACGCATTATCTTGTACCTCGGCGCGAAAAAAACCCTACATGTAGGGTTTTACGCCAAAAACCAAACACAAACCGGCCACCGATTTCAAGCGCTTTTATTGCCTCTTTCCGGTTGAACCAAACGTATTTTTGAAAGACCAAACCGCGCGTGCGGATGGCTACTGTTTTTGAGCCGAATACGGCGTTAACGGTACGGGTGTTGCAGTCGATTACTGTCACCCAAAAGGATCCCGGTTTCAGGTTCAAGGCCTGGGACCAAAGACTTCGGCATGGAAGCGGCGCCCCAATTGCCCCTTCCTGATCTGTCCCGAAGTTGGTATGCCCGGCCCCTCGCCGGTTGTAGTGCTTCAGGACGGAACGGTGGGCACCGTGATGGTGCCCAAACAAACATAGAGAATGTGGAGACAACCCCCCATGCAAACCGACACAACTCGCGAGAACCCGCAGGGCACCTTGCCGCAGGCCGCAGATTCGACTTCGGATCTGTCCGCCACCGCGCCTGGCCAACTGCGCGTGATCAAGCGTAACGGCACTGTCGTTCCTTACACCGATGACAAAATCACCGTCGCTATCACCAAAGCGTTTCTCGCAGTTGAGGGCGGCACCGCTGCCGCTTCGTCGCGAATCCACGACACCGTTGCCCGTCTGACCGAACAAGTCACCGCGACCTTCAAGCGTCGCATGCCTTCGGGCGGCACCATCCACATCGAAGAAATCCAGGACCAGGTCGAACTGGCCCTGATGCGTGCCGGCGAGCAGAAAGTGGCCCGCGACTACGTGATCTACCGTGACGGTCGTTCGAAAGAACGCGCTGCCCACGCACCGGCCGAAGAAGCGGTCAACGCTCACCCGTCGATCCGCATCACCCGCGCCGATGGCACCTTTGCTCCTCTGGACATGGGTCGCCTGAACACCATCGTCACCGAAGCGTGCGAAGGCCTTGCAGAAGTCGACGGCGACCTGATCCAGCGCGAAACCCTGAAAAACCTGTACGACGGCGTGGCCCTGACCGACGTCAACACCGCACTGGTGATGACCGCCCGTACTTTGGTTGAGCGTGAGCCGAACTACTCGTTCGTGACCGCTCGCCTGCTGATGGACACCCTGCGTGCCGAAGGCCTGAGCTTCCTGGAAGTTGCCGAAAGCGCGACCCACCACGAAATGGTCGACCTGTACGCCAAGGCCTTGCCTGCGTACATCGCGAAAGGTATCGAATTCGAATTGCTGAACCCGATCCTGGCGACCTTCGACCTGGAAAAACTCGGCAAGGCGATCAACCACGAGCGCGATCAGCAGTTCACGTACCTGGGCCTGCAAACCCTGTACGACCGTTACTTCATCCACAAGGACGGTATCCGCTTCGAACTGCCGCAAATCTTCTTCATGCGCGTGGCCATGGGCCTGGCGATCGAAGAGAAGAACAAAGAAGACCGTGCGATCGAGTTCTACAACCTGTTGTCGTCCTTCGACTACATGTCGTCGACCCCGACCCTGTTCAACGCCGGTACTTTGCGTCCACAGCTGTCGAGCTGCTACCTGACCACCGTGCCGGATGACCTGTCGGGCATCTACCACGCGATCCACGACAACGCCATGTTGTCGAAATTCGCGGGCGGCCTGGGCAACGACTGGACCCCGGTTCGTGCACTCGGTTCGTACATCAAGGGCACCAACGGCAAATCCCAGGGCGTTGTTCCGTTCCTCAAAGTAGTGAACGACACCGCCGTTGCCGTTAACCAGGGTGGCAAGCGCAAAGGCGCTGTCTGTGCCTACCTGGAAACCTGGCACATGGACATCGAAGAGTTCATCGAGCTGCGCAAGAACACCGGTGATGATCGTCGTCGTACCCACGACATGAACACTGCCAACTGGATCCCTGACCTGTTCATGAAGCGCGTCTTCGATGACGGCAAGTGGACCCTGTTCTCGCCGTCCGAAGTGCCGGACCTGCACGACCTGACCGGCAAGGCCTTCGAAGAGCGTTACGAGTACTACGAAGCCCTGTCCGAGTACCCGGGCAAGATCAAGCTGTTCAAGACCATCCAGGCCAAAGACCTGTGGCGCAAAATGCTGTCCATGCTGTTTGAAACCGGCCACCCATGGCTGACCTTCAAAGACCCGTGCAACCTGCGCAGCCCGCAGCAGCACGTCGGCGTGGTTCACAGCTCGAACCTGTGCACCGAGATCACCTTGAACACCAACAAGGACGAGATCGCCGTTTGCAACCTGGGCTCGATCAACCTGCCGAACCACATCACCAACGGCAAGCTGGACACCGCCAAGCTGGAACGCACCGTGAACACCGCCGTTCGCATGCTCGATAACGTTATCGACATCAACTACTACTCGGTGCCGCAAGCGAAGAACTCCAACTTCAAGCACCGTCCGGTCGGTCTGGGCATCATGGGCTTCCAGGACGCTCTGTACCTGCAGCACATCCCTTACGGTTCCGACGCTGCCGTCGAGTTCGCCGACAAGTCGATGGAAGCGGTCAGCTACTACGCGATCCAGGCTTCCTGCGACCTGGCCGACGAGCGCGGTGCCTACGAGACGTTCCAGGGTTCGCTGTGGTCCAAAGGCATCCTGCCGCTGGATTCGCAACAGATCCTGATCGAGCAACGTGGCCAGAAGTACATCGACGTTGACCTGAACGAATCCCTGGACTGGGCACCGGTTCGTGCCCGCGTTCAGAAAGGCATTCGTAACTCCAACATCATGGCCATCGCACCGACCGCGACCATCGCCAACATCACTGGCGTATCGCAGTCGATCGAACCGACCTACCAGAACCTCTACGTGAAATCGAACCTGTCGGGCGAATTCACCGTGATCAACCCGTACCTGGTTCGCGACCTGAAAGCTCGCGGTCTGTGGGACTCGGTCATGATCAACGACCTGAAGTACTACGACGGTTCGGTGCAACAGATCGAGCGCATCCCGCAAGAACTCAAAGAGCTCTACGCGACTGCCTTCGAAGTGGACACCAAGTGGATCGTTGACGCGGCAAGCCGTCGTCAGAAGTGGATCGACCAGGCTCAGTCGCTGAACCTGTACATCGCTGGCGCATCGGGCAAGAAGCTGGACGTGACCTACCGCATGGCCTGGTACCGTGGTCTGAAAACCACTTACTACCTCCGTGCCCTGGCTGCGACCAGCACCGAGAAGTCGACCATCAACACCGGCAAGCTGAACGCTGTTTCCAGCGGCGGCAACCACGGTGAAGATTCGGTCCTGGCAGCGCCTGCCGGCCCTGCTCCAGTGCCGAAGGCTTGCGCCATCGACGAGCCGGATTGCGAAGCTTGCCAATAAGCTGAGCCGGTAGGCGCTAAAAGGCGCTTACCTGGATAACCCCCGATCGGTCCTCTGGATTGTCGGGGGTTTTCTTTTGCCTGCCTTTCAAGATCAAAAGATCGCAGCCTCGTTTCACTCGACAGCTCCTACAGGGGACCGCTATTTCCTGTAGGAGCTGTCGAGTGAAACGAGGCTGCGATCTTTTTGCCAGCCATAAAAAAGCCCCTCTTGCGAGGGGCTCTTTATGCAGCGCTATCCAGCATCAGGTCATCTGAATGATGGTCTGCATGATGGTGCTTTGGGTGGAGATGGTCTTGGCGTTCGCCTGGTAGTTGCTCTGCGCCTTGATCAGGTCGACCAGTTCATTGGTCAGGTTGACGTTGGACTCTTCCAGGGAGTTGGAGGCGATCGAACCCAGGGTGCCGGTTTCCGGCGCATCGTAGCCCGGGATACCCGACGCGTAGGTTTCTTTCCAGCTGGTGCCACCGACTGGCTGCAGACCTTGCTCGTTGGTGAAGCTGGCAAGGGAGATCTGGCCGATAGGCTTGGTCTGGTTGTTGCTGAAGTTAGCCAGCAACACACCGCTTCCGTCGATGGTGAGGTTGGTGATCTGGCCAGTGGCGTAACCGTTCTGGGAAGGAATCGAACGCGCGGTATCGGCGTTGAACTGGGTGGTGTTGGCCATGGAGATGGTTACACCCGCCGGGTCGGCGGCGGCGCCGTTGGCTTTCCAGACGCCGGCGGTCACGGTGCCCGGAACCCAGCCGGTAATCTTCAGATCGCTGCTGATGGTCGGGCCGGGCGGAGTGCTGACCTGGAGCAACTTGCCTGACGTGTCGAACGTCATGGTCGAAGGGACGGGAGCCGTAGCGGCAACAGCAGGGTCGCTGCCATCCGGGTTGCGACCATCGATCAGGGTGTAGGTATCCCACGTGTTGGCCCCAGTTTTGACCATGTATTGATCCATGGTGTGCTGGTTGCCCTGAGTGTCGAAAATCGGGGTACTGAACTGCTTGGTGAAGGTGGCGGACTTGGTCGGATCGAACTTGTTGGTCAGAACCGCCTGGTCGATTATGTCAGCCGAAGAGTTCAGGTTGATCGTCGACGACACGGTGGTGGTGGTTTTCGGCGCCAGGTTGGAGGTGTCAATGCGCAGGTCGGTCAACACACCGTTCTGAATCTTGCCATTGGCATCCACACCGTAGCCCTGCAGACGCGAAGTGCCGTCGGTGTTAGTGACGTAACCGTCCTTGTCGACCTTGAACGTACCGGCACGGGTGTAGGACAGCGAACCGCTGTTGCTCAGTACGAAGAAGCCGGAACCGTTGATGCCCATGTCCAGCACGTTACCGGTGTTGTTGATGTCGCCCTGGGTGAACTGTTGAGAAACGTTGGCCAGACGTACACCGTTACCGGTGGTCTTGTTACCGGACCCCAGCTTGCTTGCCGAGTACACGTCTTCGAATTCTGCACGGGACGATTTGAAACCGGTGGTCGCGACGTTGGCGATGTTGTTGCCAGTCACGTCCAGTTGTTTGTTGGCTGCATAGAGACCGCTAAGGCCGATATTGAAAGACATATTCCACTCCTTTGTGCCGTGTTAGTCGGCTCTACATACCAATGGTTTGTACTTTGGACAGGGCGATGCTGCCCAGCCCGGCCAGGTTCAACATCAACTCACCGCCGGTCTGGCTGATGGTCACGCTGTTGACGGTCGCCGGCAGATTGGTGATCAGCGCTACGGCCTGACCATCGATGGTGCTCGAAGCCGAGAAGTTGTAAGTGCCCGACGCAACCGTTTCACCCGCATCGTTCTTGCCATCCCAGATGAAGCTGGCATTGCCGGCGGACTGAGCCCCCATGTCGATGGTGCGAACGGTTTTGCCGTCCGTGTCGGTGATCTTCAAGGTGGTACCGGGCACTGAAGCTGGAATCACTACCGTACCGGTCATGCTCTTCGAGGTATCGACCACGGCTTTGCTGCCCGGCGCGATGACCGAACGTCCCACCAGCGACGAGGCTTGCAACGCCTGAGACGAGTTGTAGTTGCTGGCAATGCCCGATACGGTATCGTTGAGCGTGGTGATGCCTTCCAGGCTACTGAACTGCGCCAACTGGGCGACGAACTCGCCATTGTCCTGTGGCTCCAGCGGGTTCTGGTTTTTCAGTTGCGTTACCAGCAACTGCAGGAATGCGTCCTTGCCCAAGGCCTTGTTGCCAGTGGCGCTGTTCGTCGCCGACGCCAGGCCATCCGTCGTGGTGCTGGTCTTGATCGAGGAGTTGGCCAGGATGTCCTTGAGGCTCAAACTGCTGGTGGTATCGGTAACACTCATCTGAGTCGCCCCTTATCACTGACCGAGGGTCAGGACCTTCTGCATCATGGTTTTGGCGGTGTTCATCATTTCGGCGTTGGTCTGGAACGAACGACTCGCGGAAATCATGTCAGCCATTTCTTCCACCACGTTGACGTTCGGGTAGTAGACGTAGCCCTTGGCGTCGGCCGCCGGATGGTTCGGCTCGTAGCGCGCCTCAAGGTTGCTCTGGTCTTCGACCACGCCCAGCACTTGCACCCCTTGACCGGCCGCGTCCTGGTTCTGGAACAGCGAATCGCTGCCGCCGCTCTGGCCGCCCTGGAACATGGTGGCGAATACCGGATGCCGTGCACGGTAGGTCTGGTCGATGCTCGACGAGACGGTTTCGGCGTTGGCGATGTTACTGGCGACGGTGTTCAAGCGAGTGGTCTGGGCACTCATGCCGCTACCGGCAATGTTGAAAACACTGGATAGAGACATGACTTACTCTCCGCGCAGGGCTGATACCAGCCCTTTGAATTTACTGTTGAGCAGGGTGAAGCTGGCCTGGAAGTTGACCGCGTTTTCCGCGTAGTTCGACTGTTCCAGCTGGGCGTCCACGGTGTTCTGGTCGATCGACGGTTGCATCGGCGTGCGATACAGCAGCGACTCGTCGCCATTACCCAGGCCTTCGGCTTCGATATGACGGCTGTTGGTCATGTTCAAGGCGAAAGTGCCGCTCTTGGTCTTCTCGTTCTGCTCGGCGAGCACTTTCGAGAAGTCCAGATCCCGAGCCTTGTAGTTCGGGGTGTCGGCGTTGGCGATGTTGTTGGCCAGGACTTCGGCACGCTGAGCGCGGAAGCCCAGGGCTTGTTCGTGGATACCGAGCGCTTTATCGAAGCTGATGCTCATGTCGGAAACCTTCGGGTGACCTGATTTTTCGTAACAGGGACATAGCAAGCGTCGTGCCAATTGAAAAAAGGCCGTAAAACGGGGCTTTGCGGGCAGTGGCAACGTGGCAATGCCAGAAAAGCGGCAACTGATTTCCGCCGCCTGCCGCTTTTCTGCCGCTTTCCTGAATCGCGCGCCGCTCCTACGTGATGCAAAAGCGCCAGGCATAAAAAAGGAGCCCCGAAGGGCTCCCGTTTTTATGCCTGGCGCTTTTGCATCACTTCGCCTGGTAAATGATCCCCGGGCTGCACTGGACCATCTGGTAATGATCCGGCAAACCGTTCAGCGCCTCGGAAGCACCAAGGAACAGATAACCGCCTGGCTTCAACGTGCTGTGAATGCGCAACAGGATGTCCTTCTTCACCTCGGCGGAGAAGTAGATCAGCACGTTGCGGCAAAACACGATGTCGAACTTGCCGAGGCTCGCGTAGCTGTCCAGCAGGTTGAACGAGCGAAACTCCACCCGGCTCTTGATCGGTGCCTTGATTGCCCAGCGCCCCGGCCCTTTCGGGTCGAAGTAACGTTGAAGGCGCTCGGGCGACAGGCCACGGCCGATGGCCAGGCTGTCGTACTCGCCGGTCTTGCAGTTGGTCAGCATGGTACCGGACAGGTCAGTGGCAACGATCTGCACGCCCATCTTCAACTGGCCCATGTTCACGCGCTCGAACTCATCGATCGACATCGACAGCGAATACGGTTCCTGACCCGACGAGCAGGCCGCCGACCAGATCCGCAGACGCTGGCCAGGGGCAGCCTTGATCGCTGCGGGCAGCACCTTGTTCTTCAAGACTTCAAACGGATAGGTGTCACGAAACCACAGGGTTTCGTTGGTGGTCATGGCATCCACCACCATCTCGCGCAAACCGCTGCGCGGCTGGGTCTGGATGCGCTGGACCAGCTCACCCAGGGACTTGATGCCTTGCTGTTCCATCAGTTTGTTGAGACGGCTCGAGACCAGGTACTGCTTGTTTTCACCGAGCAAAATGCCACAGGCTTTTTCCAGGAAGACCCGGAACTGTTCGAAATCCAAATTACCCGTAGACAAAGATGCCGCCTCTTAAATCGTATTAACCGTTAGGGGCAAAAGGCCCCTAGCTGATGTCTGCTGCTTTGATCCGGTTGACTACCCGGGATGCCAGGTCATCAGGACGGAATTTGGCAAGGAAGTCATCGGCACCGACCTTCTTGACCATCGCCTGATTGAATACACCCGACAACGAAGTATGCAGGATGATGTGAAGTTTTTGCATGCGAGGGTCGTTGCGGATCTCGGCCGTGAGGGTGTACCCGTCCATCTCCGGCATCTCGATGTCGGAAATCATCATCAGGAACTCTTCTTCCGGCTTCTTGCCCTCGTCGACCAGCTTGCGCAGGTAATCCAGCGCTTGCCGACCGTCGTTCAACGCCACCACTTCGACACCGACCGTCTGCAGGCAACGGGTCACCTGCTTGCGCGCCACCGACGAGTCATCGACCGTCAGTACTCGCAAAGAGAGCGCCTTGTGCTGGGTTTCGACATCCACCACGCCAACGGAAATCGCTTCCGGTGTCGGCGCTACTTCCGCCAGCACTTTCTCGACGTCGATGATTTCGACTAACTGATTGTCGACCCGAGTCACAGCCGTCAGGTAATGATCGCGTCCCGTGCCCTTGGGTGGCGGATGAATCTCCTCCCAATTCATGTTGACGATGCGTTCCACTGACCGCACCAGGAAACCCTGGGTCTTGGTGTTGTACTCCGTGATGATCACGAAGGGATTGCTTTGATCCTTCAGCGCACCGGAACCGGTCGCCATGGCCAGATCAAGAATCGGAATGGTCGCCCCCCGAATATTTGCCACACCGCACACGACAGGACTGGATTTTGGCATCAGCGTCAGTTTGGGGCATTGCAGCACCTCCCGAACCTTGAACACGTTGATCCCATACAACTGCTGGCCGTCGAGACGGAACAACAACAGCTCAAGGCGATTCTGCCCTACCAGTTGCGTGCGCTGGTTTACCGCATCCATTACACCAGCCATGCACAGACTCCTACACCAACGCTTAAGTGTGTTGCGACGCGCATTCATCACTAAACGGCACGGCGCTTGCTTTTTAACTCTTATGAACACAGAACCGACATTTTTCCGACGCCTGACATCAAACGCCCGCAGATTGCTTTGCGCGGTGTCGGCCGTCTGCCTGTTCAACGCTGGCTGCCCTGCCCTTGCTGACGCGGTTACCTTGCCTGACATGCTTATCGGCGTCACTCAGGGCTTTCTTGAATTCACCGTAGAAGACTATCTGGCGACCAGTCAAACGGAAGGCCGCTACGAGATCGAGGTCAAGCAGCTCGATCCGCGGCTGCGCATGCCCATGTGCGACAAGGAATTGACAGCCACGCTTGAGAGTCCGGCAAGGCCGCTGGGGCGGGTTACCGTCAAGGTTGCTTGCGAAGGCACGTCCCCCTGGACCGTCTTCGTACCCGCTCAAGTGCGCCTGTTTCGCGACATTGTGACCACCACCCGCCCGCTGCGACGCACCGGTATCGTCGAGCCTCAGGATGTGACCTTGCGCGAGCGTGACATCAGTCTGATCAGCCAGGGTTACCTGACTTCCGTCGACCAGGCGATCGGGCAGAAACTTACCCGACCAATGGTCGCCGACCAGGTCATGACCCTGGTGCACATGGAACAGGCAGAAGTCATCACCAAGGGCGACCAGGTGGTGATTACCGCCCGCAGTGGAACGCTCAGCGTGCGCATGCCGGGTGAAGCGCTGTCAAACGGCGGCTTACGCGAACAGATTCGGGTGAAAAACCTCAACTCCCAGCGGGTCATCAAGGCGTTAGTCACCGCGCCCGGTCAGGTGGAAGTGGCCATGTAGAACACTGGCGCGCCACCCGACTGTTCCCTAGACTGTGCCCTATGCAGGGCAAGCGCTGACGCGCGCAAGCTCATTGATAATTGAGCCTAAAGTTTTTCCGGGTATGGCCGAAAACATGGCAAGCGTCCAAATACCCAGAGGTTTTTTGTCATGGTCATCGATTTCAGCCGTTTAAACAGTTCCTCGTCACTTACCGGTAGTACACGTACCAGCACCGCGAAGGAAACCGCCGAAGCCGGCAAACCCGCACCGCTGAATACCCCGGCCGAACAGGCCAGTACCGTCAAAAGCGGGGAATCGGTACATCTCAGCAATGAGGCTCAACAGTTGCAGAAGGTCACTGACAAGCTGCGCGATCAGCCTGCCGTCGACAACGCCCGCGTGGCCGAGTTGAAAGCAGCGATTGCCGATGGCAGCTACAAAGTCGACAGCAACCGTGTAGCCAGCAAACTGCTCAACTTCGAAGCCCAGCGCTAGGCCAAGGCCTGCGCCAGGCTTTTGGACGCTTAAAACCCAAGGCCAGCCATGCACGACACTAATTTACTGCAACTGATCACCGACGATTTCGCTCCAGCACAGCACTTGCTGGAGTTACTGCAAACCGAGTCCCTCGCCTTGCACGGTCGCGACATGCCACTGCTCGAAGAGATTCTGGCGCAGAAACAGGCATTGATCATTTTGCTCGATCAGCATGGCCGCAAGCGCAGTGAAATCCTCGCCAGCCTCAACCTGCCAACCAATCGCAACGGCCTGGAGCAACTTGCCAGCCATTCGAGCATTGGCGATCAGCTGTTGGAACAGAGCGATGTATTGACCGATCTTCTGGCTCAGTGCCAGGCGACCAACGTCAAGAATGGCCAGTCGATCCTGGTGCAACAGGCCGCGACGGCCAATCAGCTGAAAATCCTCAACGGCGGCGAGCCGCCAGCGCTCTATGATGCACGCGGATCAACCTCCATGCTTGCGAAGCCACGCCCGCTCAGTCAGGCTTGAGCCTGCTGAAAAGCGCGCACTATCAAGACGCGCAACATGCTGGCAATATGCTGGCCAGCCGTAGTCATATTTTGTCTGGAGATTGATGAACCGTGTTCAATGCCTTAAGCGCGGAAGATGCTCCGCAGCCACCCAAGGTGCTCACCACGCCGTTGGAGATCTCCGGCAACCTGCGCCAGCTGCAAGACAGCCATGATCCGCTGATCATCACGTTCCATGAGCGCAGCCAGCGCTTCCAGAGTTATCTGGTGGACATTGACCGTGACAGCAACATGATTGCCCTGGACGAAATGATTCCCCGCGACGGTGAACGCTTCCTGCTCGCCGGCGAACCATTCAAGGTCGAAGGCTTCCACGACGGCGTACGTATTGCCTGGGAAAGCAACGGCCCGTTGACCATCGACGAATCCGGAGGTGGTCGCTGCTACCGTGGCGCCCTGCCCGCCGAGGTGGTTTACCACCAGCGTCGTAATGCATTCCGCGCAGCATTGAAGCTGGCACAACTGGTCAACGTCGATCTGGGTGGTGAAAAGCTCAAGTCGCCGATCAGCGGCAAACTACTGGACATCTCCGCCACCGGCTGCAAGTTGCGCTTCGAAGGCGACATCACGGGCAGCCTGCAACTGGGCCAGGTCTATGACCGCTTCATCGCCGCCCTGCCCTTTGGCAACATGACGGCACCCGTCGAGCTGCGTTACCTGCACTTCGAAGAAAGGATCTCCACCACCTTCGCCGGCGTACGCTTTCACAACATGAGCGGGCTGGTGCAGCGGCAGGTCGAGCGGTTCGTCTATCAGCTTCAGCGCGAAGCGCGGCGCTTCGACAAAGACGACATGTAATAAGACGCTTCAATAGAAAACGGGCAGTCCCTTGCGGTGACTGCCCGTTTTTTTATGCGTTGTTTTTATGCTTAAGGCCTGGCCTCGGTAAAACTTTGCTCGCGAGGTGCATCAGGGTCTTCGGGCGGCGGATCGGTTTCGGGCTCTGATTCGGGTTCCATGTCCGGCTCAGGGTTGATCGGGTTCTGCATCTGTTCCTGAACCACCTGCTCATCGACACGCGGGTCAAGGCAAGCCACCAACGGCGAACTCGACATACTGTCCGGCATGGCGACGTGATGCAGCGGCGCATCGTCCACCACATGCAGGTTAGTCACCGCTTTCGGACGAATCCGCCACACCAGCACCAACGCGAAGAAACTGAAGAAGGCATAGAGCATGTGGCTGCCGAACAGCTTCATCAGCACCCCGGCCACCAACGGTCCGATACTGGCGCCGACACCGTAGGTCACCAACAGCATCGCTGTCAGGGACACCCGGCGATCACCCTCGACGTGGTCGTTGGAGAATGCCACCGCCAGCGGATACAGGCAGAACATCACCAGCGAACAGCAGAACCCGGTGATAAACAAAATCTCCAGCGGTACCTGTTGCATGATTGCCAGCGGCAACGCGGTAAGCGCCAGGACCAGCGCAATACAGCGGATCAACAGCGCCCGGTCATAACGGTCGGACAGCCAGCCCAACGGCCATTGCACCAGCAACCCCGCAAAAATGCAGCTACCCATGAACAGACCGACCTGCTCCGTGGACAACCCCTGTTGCGAAGCATACAGCGGTGCCAGACCGTAGAACGAACCAATGATCAGCCCCGCCCCCAGCACCGTGCTCAACGACTGCGGCACGCGCTTGATGAAAAACCGCGGTTCCATCGGTGCCGGGTGCAACGGTGCCGGGTGAATCCGCCGGGTCAGGGCCACCGGCACCAGGCACAGCGCAAAGCACAATGCGACCAGCATCAGCAGTTCAAGACCCAGGCCCGGGTGCATGACCAGAATCAACTGACCCAGCACCAGCCCCAGGTACGAGGCGATCATGTAGCCGCTGAACACCGTCCCGCGTTGTGAGGCTTCGGCCTGCTCATTGAGCCAGCTTTCGATGACCATGTATTGGCACATCATGCCAAGGCCGACGATGACCCGCAGGAAGATCCAGGCAGGCAACCAGTCCACCAGGCCATGGCCCAGCACCGCCGCGCCGACAATCCCGGCGCAGGCCGAATAGGCGCGAATGTGCCCGACCCGGGCAATCAGCCGGTGGCCGATCTTGCCACCCAGCACCAGGCCGCAATAGTTGGCCGCCATCAACGCACCGACCCACAGGCTGTCGACGTGATCGGCGGCCAGGCGCAAGGCCAGGTAAGTACTCAACAGGCCAGAGCCGATCAACATCATCAGCGAGGCAAAATAAAGCGCTCGAAAGGGTTTCCAGATTTGGCGCATCGGCGTTCCGAGCGGCTCCTTGCAGTGAGTTTCAGGCTACCGACAAACGATAGCCTGATGTCGACGGATCGTCAGGCCTGGGCCGCTAAAACACGCCGTTCCCAGGGAGTAATTTCATCAATGAAGCTGGTCAACTCCATGGTCTTCGAGGCGATGTAGCCTTCGATGAACTCCTTGCCAAACAGTTCCTTCGCCAATTGGCTACGTTTCAGACGCTCAAGAGCCGCATGCAAGGTACACGGCAACGAAAGATTGTCCGGCACTTCGAATTCCCCCTGGATCGGTTCGCTCGGCTCCAGTTTGTGTTCAATGCCATACAACCCTGCGGCAAGGCTGGCGGCGATCGCCAGATAAGGATTTGCATCAGCCCCCGGCAAACGGTTCTCGACCCGACGAGCGGCGGGCGGACTGGCCGGAATACGCAATCCGGCCGCCCGGTTGTCGTGGGACCAGCAGGCATTATTCGGCGATGCGTAGGGATGGCACAAGCGCTGATACGAGTTCACGTTCGGTGCGAACAACGCGGTGAAATCCGCCATGCCGGCCTGCTGACCCGCGATGAAATGACGGAAGGTCGCGGTCGGCTCACCAGCCTTGTCGCTGAACACGTTACGCCCGCTGCCGATCTCGATGATGCTCTGGTGAATATGCATCGAACTGCCCGGCGTGTGCGCCAGCGGCTTGGCCATGCAAACCACGGTCAGGCCATGCTTGAGCGCGACTTCTTTGAGCAGATGTTTGAACAGGAGCGTCTGGTCGGCCAGCAGCAGTGGGTCGCCGTGCAGCAGGTTGATCTCGAACTGGCTGACGCCCATCTCGTGCATGAAGGTATCGCGCGGCAAGCCCAGGGCCGCCATGCAGGCGTAGACCTCACTGAAGAACGGCCGCAAACCATTATTGGAACTGATACTGAACGCCGATTGACCGTCCTCGCGACGACCGTCCAGGCCCAGCGGCGGCTGGAACGGTTGAGTCGGGTCGGTGTTGGGTGCAAAGACAAAAAATTCCAGCTCGGTGGCCACCACCGGCGCCAGGCCGAGGGCCGCGTAACGCGCGATCACGGCTTTGAGTTGGCCGCGGGTCGACAGAGACGAGCTTCCGCCGGTCAGCTCATCCGCATCGCAAATGGCCAAGGCTCGCGGCTGCTGGCTCCACGGCAAGCGATGGATCTGTGCCGGGTCGGGCACCAGCGCCAGGTCACCATCATCACTGCCGTAAAAGCGCGCTGGCGGATATCCGCCCATGATGCATTGCAGCAGCACTCCCCGCGCCATCTGCAAACGCCGTCCCTCGAGAAAGCCTTCGGCGGTCATTACCTTGCCACGGGGTACGCCATTCAAATCCGGCGTGACACATTCAATCTCATCAATGCCCGTCAATCGCTGTGCGAGTGAGCGATGGCCATCGGTTGTCATGACGCAATCCTTTGTTGTTGTGCGAGCCGCGAACGGCGACCCGTACAAAATAGGCTCCGCCTGTTCGGAATATCAAGCAACGGCCAACAAAAAGAACCGGTCAGGGCAGATAGAGGCTGAACACGCCGCCACCCAGCGGGCCGCCATTGCTGATTTCGGTGCGTCCGCCCACGCCATTGCGTTGATGAAGTGCTGCAATCCGCCCGGCAAAATACAGACCCAGGCCAGTACTTCCGCTGCTGTGGTTGATGCCCTGCACGTAATCGGCCTGACGCTCGATCATCTCCGGAGGATAACCTTCGCCATCGTCGTTGACGGTCAGCACCAGTTGCCCCGCTTCATCGCTGACGCTGATCAACACCGCGTGGCGGGCATAACGAATGGCGTTGTTGATGCTGTTGCCCAGCACCGAAGCAATCAGCTCCCGGTCGAAGAAACCCAGAGGGCTCAACGGATCCACTTCATAGGTCGCCATGATGCCGCGACTGGCAAACACGTCCTGGTGGCAGGCCAATTGCGCTTCGATGAAATCATCCAGTTCATGGTAGGCCGGTTGCAACGGCATCTGGTTGACCCCGAGTTTGTACAGCCCCAGCAACTGCACCAGCATGCCATTAAGGTGAGCGAATTCGAATTCGATCACGCCCTGCTCCGGAGTGTGCTGCTGCGGATCCGGCAAGCGCGCCAGCCATTGGCTGTGGGCCTGCATCAGCATGGCCAGGGAGTTCTTCATGTCGTGCACGGTGGAGGCAATCACCGTGGAAAAATCGAGTGCCTGTTCGCTGTCGTTCATTCGCCAAACGCCTTGCTTCGCAACTTCTGATAACGGGGAAAACGCGCATCGGAGTCGGGCATCAGGCCGACCATTTTCAGGCACGTCCGACATTCTTCCAGCTCCGCCGAAGGGACACTGGTATCGGTGCCGTGCAGCAGCGACTGCGCCATGTTCAGCGCGATACTGATGTTCTTCGGTTGCAGCGTCAGGGCTTTGCGGAACACCTGCCGCGCCTCCACCAGGTTGCCGGTCTTGTACACCCGCACGCCCTGACGGTTGAGGTCGGCAGCGGCGTTGCCGGAGTTGAGGATGGTCGGATCGTCGGTCAACTTGGCGATGCCCTTCATCACCGTCGGGTCGTCGCCGTAGATTTCCGCGCAGTTTTTCAGCATCGAGGCACCGGCGCTGGCCTGGCCGAGCATCTGCAGTTGCTTGGCCACCAGCAGCGCCGCTTCAGCACTCATGAACTGTTCCATGCCATCGAGGCGCATCATCGCCTGCTCGGTGAGCTTCTCGGCGGTTTCTGCATCGTTGAGCAGCAAACTGGTGGCTTTCATCAATCGCGCCCGAATCTGCAGACCCGGGTCGGAAGGGTTTTCCTTGGCCACCGCACTCAGCGTCGTGTTGATTTCCAGTCGAGTCCGGGTATCCAGGCCTTTTTCGCTGCCTTTACTGATCAAGGCATGGGCCAGGCCAAGGTTGCTCTCCGCATCCTTGAAACGTGACTGCGCGCCCTGCGCCACCGCCTGGCGATAGGCTTTGGAGGCGGTGTCGAAATCTTCGTTGGCCATCGCCAACTTGCCCAGCTGCGCTTGCCGACGCACCGCCAGCGGCGACAAGCGGATCGCCTCTTCCAGCACATTCTGGGCCGCCTTGGTGTCGCCTTCAGCGACCAGCACATCGGCCATGCCGTCGTAGAGCGCCGGCATCATCGGGAACACTTTCAGGGCTTTTTCGTAGACGCCCTTGGCCTGACCGACCTGACCACGCTTGAACAGCAATTTGCCCAGACCGACAAACGCCCACGGCAATGGTCGATCAGCAATGATGCTGTCGTAGAGACGCTCCAGCGCCTCGTTCTGATTCAGGTCGCGCAAGGCATCGGCGCGGTAGCGCAGGCACAACGGCGAGTAGCGGATGTCTTGTTTGCACAAGGCGATGCAGGCATTGAGCACTTCAACCGGTTTACCCCGGTCAAGGGCCTGCAGAATCGGCTTGAGCAAGGTCTTGCGTTGCTCCAGCCGCTCCAGCCGTTGAGCCAGACCGGAACGGTTGAAGGGTTTGGTCAGGTACGCATCGGGTTCGTGTTCCAACGCACTGAGCACCATCGCCTGACTGGTCTCGGCGGTGACCATGACGAACACGGCCTCATGGCTGATCAGCTTCTCGATCATCAGGTCTTCAAGCACCTGCTGACCGTTCTTCTTGCCGTCGCCCAGGTGAAAGTCCTGCAGGATGAAATCGTAGGCCTTCTGCGAACACATACGCAGCGCCTGTTCGCCGGAGTCGGCGGTGTCGACATCCTTGACGCCCAGCTCACGCAGCATGGACCTGACGGAACTGCGGAAATCCGAGAAATCATCGACGATCAAAAAACGCTTTTGGTGATACGACAGCATCGAAGATTTCCAGGCAATTTAAGAAGAAGAACCCAAAGGCAAATACACGAACGAGATCAGCTTCGCGGCCCCTTTTGGCCGCGCAGATGATAGCCACAGGACAGCACGCTACCAAGCGTCGAGACAGCCTCTTATGCCATCTCTCGCACAGTTATCGGCCGCAGCGCCATTCCCTGAAGGTGCAGCGAGCAATTGTCTGCAGGAGCTTTAGCACAGGCGCTGATGCAAAAAAATGGCTCATTGCCATTAATTGGCCATCTTGGTAAAAAGCCAAGCTTTTACGTGATTCTCCACTGCCCTTTTCATGCCGAGACGGGGCCCCCCAAAGAATTCGACAGTCGCGCGCACATGTCGTGCCTGGTATTGCAAGGAAAAGGACTATGAGCACTTCGACCCCGGTCAATGGAAATCAAAAGGATTACACCTTCAGCAACGACGGTGAAAACCTCGTCGTCAGCCAAATCAGTGACGGCACACCCATTGCCAGCGGCAGTGACGAACAAATCCTGACGTTCGCCGACGGCACAATCACTGCCATCCGTGAAGTCGATACGATGGTCGCCAGCGGCGAGGTGGGTGACGCTTATGTCACCGCGATGAGCGACGGCGGTTATGTGAGTGTCTGGTCGGCGGCCGGAGACGATTTCGAAGGCATCGTGGTCAAGCGCTACAGTGCCGACGGCGAACTGATGCAACGCACCAACATTGCCTCGCTCGAAGCCGATGACCCCTCGGTAACGGCCTTGGCCAACGGTCAGTTCATCCTCGCGTGGGCGACGGAAAACGACACGACGCACGTGTCCACGGTATTCACTCAACTGTTCACCGCCAGCGGCATGCAGAGCGGCATCCCGGTCAAGGTAGCGTCCTCCGGCACACTGGAACTCGAAGACGCCAAGGTCACCCTGCTCAGCGACACCAAGTACATCGTGACCTGGAATGAGGCCCCTGAAAGCGATTTTGTCAGCGCCGTAACCGACATCAAGGCCGTGGTGTACACCAACGGCAAGGCAGGCGTGGTGCAAACCCTGGTCAAGGGTAGTGCCGCCGACGGCCAGGCCGACGACATCAGCATCCTGCCAACAGACAATGGCGGCTACTGGATGACCTACACGGTCGAGCACGCTCAGACAAGTGATCAGGGCCCAACCGAATACACCTCCAAATTCCAGATCAGCCAGATCGGTGCGGATGGCAAAGTGGTCGCTGACTCCGCCCACACCCTGGACTCCGTCACAAGCCTCTCCAACAACGCCTCGTACTTTGGCGTGACAGCGGTGACGGGCGGGTATGTCGTGAGCTGGGTAGACCAGGGCACCATCGGTTTTAACCGCGTCACCTACACCCAGCATTACGACAATCAGTTCAATCCAGTGGGTGATGAAGTACAGATCGCCAGCAACAACTCGGTTAACGGCTCCACAATCACCGCTCTCCCGGACGGTGGTTACCTGGTGGCCTGGAACGAATTTGCGATGGGCGGCGCCCAGGTGTTCGTTCAGCGTTTTGCCGCCGACGGCACAGCCAAGGATATATCGCCAATTCTGGTGGGCAGCGCCGGTGCAAACGAAACACTGTGGGACAGCCCCGCGGTGACCGTTCGCGAAAATGGCACGGCCGTCGTGACGTGGGAAACCAGTCACCTGGGCACAAACAATATCCCCATCACTGACATTCACGTGCAGAAAGTCAACGACGCCGGGCATCTGGTAGGCGCCAGCGACACCGTGATCAGTGGCGATGAAGGCGACAACACCCTGAACTGGAGCGGCACCGACGACGTCACCCTGGACGGCCGTGGCGGATCTGACACCGCGGTCCTGTCCGGTACGCTGGCAGACCACACCTTTACTCTGGACGCGACGGGCAAACTGGTGGTCGACGCGGATCAATCCACCACATTGGTCAATGTGGAAAAGGTTACCTTCGCCGACGGCAGCACTGTGACCCTCAGCGACGGCAAGGTTGCCAACGAAGACGGCGATGCGGTTTCCATGGAACCGGCTTCGACGGCATTGAGTGATGGCGGTTACGTCATCGCTTGGGAACAGGCCGGGCAAATTCACCTGCAGCAATACGACAAAAACCACAACCTGCTCAACGACCGCCTGCTCACAGATGTCGCCGGTAGCAACCCGATCATTGCCGCCACCGGTGACGGCGGTTTCGTGTTGGGCTGGACGACGCCGGGCAACACCTTGGTTGTACAGCCGTTTGACAACGCCAGTGTGGCGATCGGCGAGCCGCTGACGATCACCGCCACCGACAGCAACCCTGACGTGCATATTGACGGTGCCGGGCTGACCGTTCTGGGGAACGGTAATTACGTCGTGAGCTGGTCGGAGGAAATGCTCGAACAACTCGGCAACGGGACCAACGAGATTGGCTCGGAGCTGTTCGTTCAGCTCTTCGATGGCACCACTCATGCGCCGGCAGGTAACCCGGTCAAAGTTGATACAGCTGTTCAGGACCGGGCCATCTATGCGTCCGAGCCGAGCGTGTCGACTCTGGCCAATGGCGGTTTCGTCATTGCCTGGGAGCGCGAGTACGACGCTGCCGACAACGTGGATGTCTATTTGCAACGTTTCAAGGCCGATGGCAGCAAGGATGGCGTCGCCGTACGGGTCAACACCGCGGTGGCGGGCGGGCAATACGGCGCCGACGTGGCTACCCTCAACGATGGCAGCTACGTCGTGACTTGGGTCAGCGTCCAGTACGACAAGAACGAGAACCCCACCAGCGGCAACGTTTACCTGCAAAAATTCAACGCCAATGGCGTGAAAGTGGGCGGCGAAACGCTGGTCAACACGGCGACCAAGGAAATTCAGGGCGAGCCCGCGATCACAGCCCTCAAGGGCGGCGGATTTGTCATCACTTGGGCCACCTCAGATGAAACGCTGCATACGGCTGACGCCAACCTCTACGCGCAGATCTACGACAAGAATGGCGTCAAAATCGGCAACCAGATGCTGATCACCAGCGATGATGATCGTGACCTGTTCCCGATAGTCAATGCGACCGACGACGGCGGTTTCCTCGTGACGTGGGAAGAGCTGTCGCCCAACAATAGCGACAACTTCCAGGGCGACATCCACAGCCAACGCTTCGACGCCAACGGCAACTCCAGCACAGTCACCGGTGATGCCAGCGACAACACCCTGATCTGGAAAGGCACGAAAGCCGTCCTGCTCAATGGCGAAGAGGGTAATGACAGCCTTCAGGGCGGTTCCGGCAACGACATCCTGCAAGGTGGCGCGGGCAATGACCGCCTCAATGGCGGCATTGGCGCCGACACACTGGTCGGTGGCACGGGTGATGACACCTATGTGGTCGACAACCTCAAAGACCAGATCAGCGAAAATGCCAGCGCCGGGGCCGATACGGTCGAGTCGTCGATCAGCTGGACCTTGGGCAATAACCTGGAAAACCTGACCCTCACCGGCAGCGCCGCGATCAATGGCGCCGGTAACGAACAAGCCAACATTCTGAGCGGCAACAGCGGCAAAAACATCCTGAGCGGTGGTGCCGGTGACGACACGCTGGACGGCGCGGCCGGGGGCGACACGCTGATCGGCGGCAAGGATAACGACACTTACCTCGTCGACCTGATCACCCAGGGCCTCGGCAGCAAAGCCATCGTTGCCCTGCAAGACAGCGTCATCGAAAACCTCAACGAAGGCACCGACACCGTGCTGCTGCGCATGGGCACGCCAGCGGTCAGCGCCTTCCAGGGCACCGCCACCGTGACCCTCGGCGCCAACCTGGAAAACCTCGATGCTCGCGATACCGGCGCGCTGAACATCAACCTCAACGGCAATGCCGCGGCCAACGTGCTGACCGGCAATGACGGCAACAACACCCTCAATGGCGGTGCCGGCATCGACACCCTGATCGGTGGCAAAGGCAACGACACCTACGTGCTCGACAACGTGGCGGAGCAGGCGCTGGTTGAGGAACTGGCCAGCGAAGGCAACGACACGCTGCAGATCACCTACCGCAACGTCACCACCGTCGCGCAGACCCTCAACCTGACCGATGCTTCGCTGCAAAACATCGAGAACATCACCGTCACCGGTACCGGCCTGTTCGACCTGGTGGGCAACGACCTGGGCAACACCCTGATCGGTAACGCCTCGCGCAACGTCATCACCGGCGGTACCGGTAATGACATCCTCAACGGCAAGGGCGGCGGCGACCTGCTGACCGGCGGCGCGGGCGATGACATCTACTACGTCTACAGCGACAAGGACGCGGTCGTCGAAACGGCTGACAGCGGCAACGACACCGTGCGTGTGGTGTCCTACGCCAAGAACAGCTACACCCTGGCCGACCATGTCGAAAAAGCCGTGGTCGATAACCTGCTGGCGTTCAACCTGACCGGCAACACGCTGGGCAACACCCTCACCGGCAACGTGGCCGCCAACTTGCTGGACGGAGGTCTGGGTGCCGACGACCTGATCGGCGGCAAAGGCAACGACGTCTATGTCGTCGACAATGCCGACGACGCAGTGAACGAACTGTTTAACGAAGGCCTCGACACCGTCCGCGCGTCCATCGACTACAACTTGGCCGACAACGTCGAGAACCTGACCCTGCTCGACGGCGCCACCGTCGGCGCCGGTAACGCGCTGAACAACCTCATCACCGGTAACCTGGCCGACAACACCCTCGACGGCGCGGCCGGCGTGGACCGCCTGATCGGCGGCAAAGGCAACGACACTTACCTCGTCGACCTGATCACCCAGGGCCTCGGCAGCAAAGCCATCGTTGCCCTGCAAGACAGCGTCATCGAAAACCTCAACGAAGGCACCGACACCGTGCTGCTGCGCATGGACACGCCAGCGGTCAGCGCCTTCCAGGGCACCGCCACCATGACCCTCGGCGCCAACCTGGAAAACCTCGACGCCCGTAATACCGGTGCGTTGAACATCAACCTCAACGGCAATGCCGCAAACAATGAAATCTGGGGGAGCGCGGGTAACAACACGATTAACGGCGGGGTCGGCAACGACGTCTTGCATGCCGGCAATGGCGGCAACAACGTGCTGATCGGTGGCGCGGGCGCGGACACTCTGCGGGGTGGCAGCGGCAACGACACCTTCAAATTCAACGTGTTGACCGAGTTGGGCCTGGGAGAAAAACAGGACGTCATTTATGACTTTACCAGCGGCTCCGACAAGCTGGATTTCTCCGCTCTCAAGGGCTACACGTTTGTGAATGACGAAGATTTCAGTGGCGCTGCCAACGAGCTTCGTTATGTAGCTAGTTCGGATGAGGGTGGCGACTACGTAACGCTCTACGGCAACAAAAACGCCGATAACATTGCGGACTTCTCGATCAAGCTGGTCGGTATTTCAGCGGTGCATGGTGGTGATTTCATCGGCGTAGCCCTAGGGGACTAAGGGTTCTCCCCCTCCAGAGGTCGGGTAAGAGTGCAACGCTCATGACCCTTTGATCCCGCCACCGTCCCATAGACGGTGGCGCGATTGCCTTCTCCGGGACTGCACGTTTGACCGAGGCTGCATTCGGGTCATTCTGCTGTCGGTCCGGGTAAATAATTGAAGGGCTTATCGAAAAACGGGATTATTCTGACTTATTGAAGCGCGCCTTGACCCTCACTTGAATTTGAGGCGTTTACCCTCGCCCCCAAAGGCAAACGTCATGACCAAAACCTCCACTCATTCACCTCCTGCTCCTGAGCGACAGGCCTTGCGCCCGAGCACCCTGGACTTTCCGGTGGTGGGCATTGGTGCGTCGGCGGGCGGGTTGCAAGCGATCAAACTGTTCTTTGAAAACATGCCTCAAGACAATGGCATGGCGTTCGTGATCATTCTCCATCTGTCCCCCGATCACCAAAGCATCGCTGACAAGATCATCCAGGAATCGACCAAGATGCCGGTGCTGCAGGTGACCGAAACGGTGGCCATCGAGAAAAACCGGGTGTACGTCATTTCACCGGCGCAACGGCTGACAATGAACGATGGCTTTCTGGAGGTCAGCGCCACAGACCCGAGCGAAGGTCGCCACGCGTCCATTGATCTGTTCTTCCGCGACCTGGCCGATGTACACCGCGAGCGCGCCTTCTGCCTGGTATTGTCGGGCACCGGCTCGGACGGCGCGGTTGGCTTGTCACGGATCAAGGAACAAGGTGGCATCACACTGGCCCAGGCGCCGGAAGACGCCGAATTCGATGGCATGCCTTGCGCCGCCATCGAAACGCACATGGTTGACCTGGTGCTGCCCGTAGTGGAAATGCCGCAAAAGCTTCTGGAGCTTTGGCGAAACTCCAGGGAAATCTGTTTGCCCACCGCCAACGATCCGGAACTGAAAACCATTGCGGCGGTGTCCGAACGTGACGCGGCGCTTGCCGAACAGGTACTGCGCGACGTCCTGATTCAGTTGCGCACCGGCACCGGCCATGACTTCAAGCACTACAAACGCGCCACCGTGTTGCGCCGGATCGAACGCCGGATGCAGGTCACCGGCCAGCCGGACCTGAGTGCCTATTACCAATATCTGCAGAACAATCCCGAAGAAACCAAGGCGCTGCTGGGCGACATGCTGATCGGCGTGACCAATTTCTTCCGTGACAGGGAGGCTTTCGAAGCCCTCGAACGGGATGTCGTGCCGCAACTGGTCAGCGCGGCCGTGTCCGCGCAACCCGAGAAAGAAGAAATCCGCGTCTGGTCCGCGGGTTGTTCCACGGGCGAAGAAGCCTACAGTCTGGCCATGCTGCTCAACGATCAATTGCAACTGGACGCCAGCGCGGCGTCGATGCAGGTGTTCGCAACTGACATCGACGAGCGCGCCATCAGCGTCGGCCGGACCGGCCTGTATCCACAAGCGATCATCACCGATGTGCCACCTTCGCGGCTCCGCCATTACTTCATCAAGGAAGACGATCACTATCGGATCCGCAAGGAAATCCGCGAAAAGGTCTTGTTCGCCAAACACAGCCTGTTGTCCGACCCGCCCTTCTCGCAGATCGACCTGATTGTTTGTCGCAACCTGCTGATCTATCTGGATCGCGAAGTGCAACGCGAAATCCTCCAGATGTTCCACTTTGCCCTGCGTCCCGGCGGCTTCCTGTTCCTCGGCACTTCCGAGAGCGCGGACGCGTGCCACGAATTGTTTGCCCCGGTGGATAAACGCAACCGGATCTTCCGTGCCAAGACCGGCACGGCCAACAGTCGGCGCACACCGACGATGCCGCGTGGAGGTTATGTGCGGACCAACACTTCCCAACAGGTCCCGCAAAGCAGCGCGCCGCGCAAACTGTCATTCGCCGAAATCCACCAACGCGCCCTCGAACAATCTGCACCACCGAGCGTGATCGTCGATGCCAACGCCGACATCCTGCACATGAGCGAGAGTTCCGGGCGTTTCCTGCGCCATGTTGGCGGTGAATTGTCGCGCAACTTGCTGACGCTGATTCTTCCGGAACTGCGCCTGGAAATCCGCACCACGCTGTTCCAGGTCCAGCAGAGTGGCCTGCCGGTCAAGTCCCGCGAAGTGCCGATCAAGCGTGATGAGCGCAGTTACCTGATAGATCTGGTCGCGCATCCCTACAATGATGAAGAATCGGACGGCGAATACGTCCTGGTGATTTTCGAGGAAGTCGAGGTCGACCCTGCCGAACGAGCGGCCACCACCGCGCTACAGACCGAAAGCCAGGTGCTGTCCAACCTTGAGCGCGAACTGCAACGCACCAAGCTGCACTTGCAGGACACCATCGAACAATCGGAAGTCTCCAGCGAAGAGCTCAAGGCGTCCAACGAAGAAATGCAGGCGATCAACGAAGAGCTGCGCTCGGCCACCGAAGAACTGGAGACCAGCAAGGAAGAGCTGCAGTCGATCAACGAAGAGCTGCTGACGGTCAACTACGAGCTGAAAACCAAGGTCGAAGAAACCGACAAGATCAACGACTACCTGACCAACCTGATTGCCTCCACCGACATCGCCACGGTGTTTGTCGACCGCAGTATGCGCATCAAGTGGTTCACCCCGCGCGCCACTGACATCTTCAACATGTTGCCGGTGGATACCGGGCGTTCCTTGCTCGACATTACCCATCGCCTGCATTACGAGAACCTGGTGGGAGACGCGGCGCAGGTGTTCGAATCGCTGAACATGATCGAGCGCGAAGTCAGCAGCACCGACAATCACTGGTACATCGCCCGCCTGCTGCCCTATCGCTCCAGCGAAGACCACATCGACGGCACCGTGCTGACGTTCATCGACATCACCAAACGTCGAGCGGCTGAAGAAGAGCTGCGACTGGGTGAAGAACGCATGCGTCTGGTCGCCGAAAGCACTCGCGACTACGCCATCATCACCCTCGATGAGCAGGGCGTGATCACCACCTGGAACAAAGGTGCCGAATTGATCTTCGGCTATAGCAAAGCCGAGGCCGAGGGCGCCTATTACGACTTCATTTTCTCGCCTGAAGATCGTGCGTCCGGCGTGCCTGAAAACGAACTGCTGTCGGTGCGCACCCTCGGCCGCAGCGAAGATGAGCGCTGGCACGTGCGCAAGGACGGCAACCGCTTCTTTTGCAGCGGCGAGGTGACCTTGCTCAGCGGCGACAATCTTCAAGGCTACGTCAAAATCGCCCGCGACCTGACCGGCCATAAGCGCCAGCATGAAGAACAGAGCCAACAACTGGCCGAAACGCGCAACACCAATTACCTCAAGGATGAGTTCTTCGCGGTCATGTCCCACGAACTCAAGCATCCGCTGAACCTGATTCAGCTCAATGCAGAACTGCTGCGTCGCTTGCCGGTGACCAAGTCGGTTGCGCCGGCCGCCAAGGCCGTCAACACCATCTGCGACGCCGTCAACAGCCAGGCACGGATCATCGATGATCTGCTTGATGTTGCCCGGGTGCGCACCGGCAAACTCAAACTGAAACCAGTCGCTGTGGATCTGGCCAGTGTGTTGCGCGATATTCATGCCGTCGTGCTCAACGACCGACACGACGCCACCGTAGAACTGAACGTGCCTTCAGGCGCATTGATGGTCCATGCCGACCCGACGCGCCTGGAGCAAATTATCTGGAACCTGGTGAACAACGCGCTGAAGTTCACACCCTCCAACGGCCACGTGCAATTGATCGCCAGCCAGGCTGGAAACATGGCGCGACTGGACGTCAAAGACAACGGTGCAGGTATCGCACCCGAGAACCTCGATCACGTGTTCGACCTGTTCGGCCAGGCGGAAAAGCAGCACGTCAGCCACAACCGTGAAGGGCTGGGGATCGGCTTGTCACTGGTCCGCCAGTTGACCGAGGCCCAACGGGGAACGGTTGAGGTGAACTCTGCCGGGGTGGGAACAGGGTGTACCTTCACGGTTTATCTACCCTTGGCCCACACCAAAGATGAGCCGCAATCCCCGACTCAGGTCGAGGATTCCTCTGGCAGGCTGAGCGGTTTGACGATCCTTCTGGTCGACGACTCCGCCGATGTACTGGAAACCTTGAAAATGCTGCTGGAAATGGAAGACGCGCAAGTGATTGCGTTCGACCGTCCGGTGGCGGCTTTGGATGCTGCAAAAAGCACCCGTTTCGACCTGATCATTTCTGATCTGGGCATGCCGGTCATGAACGGCCACGAGCTGATGAGCGCCTTGCGTCAGTTGCCGCTGGTCAAGGATGTACCGGCCATTGCGCTGACCGGCTATGGCGCCCACAGCGATATCCAAAAGTCACGGCAATCGGGCTTTGACCAGCACATTGGAAAACCGGTGTCCTACGATGATCTGATCGAAACCATTGAGAATCTGCGACGCCCCCAGGCCTGAGACAGGTTCAGCGCAGATAGGCGCGTTGTACGCAGGCTCGTCGATCGATGGCCTGCCAGAGCCGCGCCTTGTGATCCGCCCAGACCTTGGGGTCGACTTTGGTTGAGCGCATCAGCGCCAGCATGGCTGTCTTGGCGGCCAGGTACTCCGACCAGGCATCGTCGGATCTGAGTTTCAAAGACTCGCGCTCGGTCATTTCCATCCGCCGCAGGGCCAGTTCCGACTCATCGGTAATCACCGGACTCAAGGTCACCTGCACCCGGTGCGGCGCGACGAATTCCTGGGTGTCCGCGATAATCTCCTTCGCCCGCTAAGCGCCCCACTTCAACGCCGCGCAGTAATGCTCACCGGCGTAGCGGTCATGAAACTCCTCGCAAATCGCCCAGCCATCGGTGTCGTAGACGCCTATAAACACCTGGGTAACCCCCTCATGACTGACCCGTGCCTGCACCTCGATGTGCAGGCCATTGCTGAGTACCTCTTCATGCGTATGGAGGGGTAACTGCGTGTTGGTCCACAACCAGAATTTGGCGCCTCTTCGCCGCATCGAAGTCGCTCCGTGAGTTGTGTCTGGAGTAAGGCACAGCGATGCCAGACTTTCCATGTAGATCGTCGGGTGATGACACGTAAAAAAGCCCCGCAGGACAGACAATGTCTGGCGGGCTATTTCATGCCTCAAACGATTTTCGATGTCGCACTCCTGAAGCTGCGGCGGCTACCATTACGATTGCACTAATCCCATAAACTCAAGGCTCTTCTACTGTGTACATCAAAGGACGCTACATGTTGTCCGCTTGTGCCCTGCTATTGACCCAGCAGGCACTGGCGACTGGAATGGACTGTACAAAAGCAGCAAGTCCCGTTGAAAAGACCCTTTGTGCGAATACAGATCTGTACGGGCTGGATACCCAAATGGGATCGACTTACCGCGAGTTGATCGACAGCATCCCCCAGGCACAACCTGAATTGCGCAAAGCACAGCGCATCTGGCTGAAAAACCGCGATCAGTGCGCAGAAAACATAGAGTGCCTCGACCAGAGCTACCGCGAGCGCCTGCAGTCATTACAAGCGCAACGCAGTGTGGCAGCCGCCTATAAACCCGTGCTGGAAGACCTGCGACAATCCATTCAAGCAGCCAGTCATGGCGATGCAGAGTTTCCGTTAGAGAAGGTACTCGACGCCCTCGCGATCAAAACGGGCACCAGCACCTTTTCAGACGTCGCGGATGACGACAGCTCCTCCGATGAAACTCACTTTCCAAAGACCACTCCGAAGGGCGTCACACAGGACGAGTGGCAGGCGCTGAGCGCTTCTAAAATTGAGGGAGCTGGCGAGTCCGGAAACAGCTCGTACACCTTGATGGACCTTGACGGCGATGGACTGCGGGATCTTGTCGTCGATACCTACACCGGTGGCACGGGGTTGTTTTCTTATGTAGAAACATATCGTCGCGCTGGGGAGATTTTCGTCAGAAGGACAGCTGTTTTCAACCCTGAAACAAGCTCTGGTAGCGCTCTTTTCTCCATCAATGGTCGCGGCGCGAACCAATCAGTCGACTGGATAAAAGTACGTGGCAACGTCTACGCCGCCTACCGAAATAGCTACTACGGTGTGGACCACCTCTACCTCCTCAATCCGCTGAAGCTTAACGACGTAGTCCCCACAGTGATCGTTAACTACCGCTATCAGCTGTCTATCCCCAAGACTCAAAAAGATGAAGGCAGTGGCGCTACCAATACCTTGAGCCCTGCCCTGCACAAAACGCTCACTCAAGCATTGAGCAACGTGAGCAAAACCGAAGCCAAAGACATTGGCGACCAACGCCAACCCCTTTGCCCCATCCCCCCGACCGGAGAAGGCGAAGGTGCTTATTACGGTTTCGGCCCGGGACACTACACGTTCGAAATCGTCGGTGATACAGGTGTCGTGATCGATAACGAGTGCTTTATCGGGAGAATGGTGGATTGGTTTGGAGGCTACAGCGCCAAGCGTGGGCTATCTGCGCAATTTGTGCTGCGCAAACCGGATTTCGAAGGTGTCGAACGTAGTTATCAGGTCAATGGACGACGGCGTATGACCGAGGCGAGTATTTCGATTGGCAAAGTCGAAGGGGACAATCTCGACTAGCCGCGACAACAGAATCAAAAAAGCCCCGCCGGAGAACTACCCGGCGGGGCTTTTTTGCCTCTTGGTGCTATTTGCTGACGAGGGGAACATGCCCTGTCAGAAGGTGACCGAAGAGGTACGAATTAATGGTGTCCCAAGGCAGGTTCGAACTGCCAACCTTCCGCCAGGAAACCGCCCGCTATTTGGCCGATGCCCACGAGCACGGCGAAACACTGGCAGTCCCCCAAGGCCGTAAAGGTGCGACCTCCCCTACCCTGCGCGCCTTCATACATGACACCTATCTACCGTGGTTCGAGGCCCGATCTGGCACAAGTGCACCTCGAGCGCGCCTTCTGCCTGGTGCTCTCGGGCAGCGGTTCCGACGGCGCGGTCGGCTTGTCGCGCATTAAGGAACAGAGCGGTATCACCCTGGCCCAGGCGCCGGAAGACGCCGAGTTCGACGGTATGCCACGAGCAGCCATCGAGACCGGCATTTGATGATCCCAACGTTTTATGACTCAGCCAGCCCACGTCCCATTGGGGTTTCAGCTCATTCGAGACACGCCATTGTTGAGTGCCCACGGTCCATTCGCCAAAAACAAATCGACATAATATTGACACCTAAATACCCATCCGTCGGAATATTGGCACGCCGCACTGTTAACCGCGCTTAACACCTTTACAAAGCCTGACCCCACAACTAAACAGACATCAAACTGATATCAGGAAAGGCCGTATCCCTGAGTCGGTGCTACCCCAAAACACGGCCTCACCCAGCCTTTCTCCAGGAGACCCTTCCACATGGGTACTCTCAGTCTATTGCGTGCCATGCGCAGCGCAGCCCCAGGCTGGCGTCCACGTATGCCCGACTTGTCCTGCGATCCGCGGCTCAAGCGCGGCGAACATTTCCACCCCCGCAATACCCGCGCGCCTCTACCGGCAGCGCTTGTCCCGTCAGCTGGCCGACGATGTCCGACGGCCGCCTCGCACCGCCCCAGAACAACCTGAGCGGCGCAAGAACGGGACATCGTCCTGTTAGCAGTCCCTAGCGATTCTAAAAATAAAAAAATGGCATTTTCGGGAGAAAGACATGGCTACCACCACAACGACCAGCGGCGGCACCGTTACTTCGCTTTCCAACACTCCACAGGCGCAGGACGACATTTTCACTACCGGTGTTATTGGCGCGAGCACCGCGGCCATCACTGAAGACCTGCTAGGGGTCATGTACCTGGACGTCATGTCCAATGACCTTGGCGGCAACGCAAAGACACTTTGGTCACTCGATGACGCGACCAGTCTTTCTACTGCCACCAAGATTTATGCGCCGGCCGACCTCCTGATCCAGGACACGGGCAGAATTGAGACGACGAGTACTGACACCAGTTTCAACGGGGCGAAGATCTGGATTTCGTCGGATGGCAAGGTCGGCTACGACGCCGCTACGTTGTCGACTGCTTTCAAGGCACAACTCCAGTCGCTTGCTGCCGGAGGCTCCCTGACAGACAGCTTTACCTATGCGATCCGTCTGGGCAACGGCACGCTCAGTTGGGCCACTGCGCAGGTGCAATTCGCTGGCATGAATGACAGTGTGACGATGAACATCGCCGTGCAGGCCGGCACGGTAACCGAAGATGCGACCACAACGCCGAACTTGACCGACTCGCTGAGCACGTCGGGCACTATTGCCTTTAGCGATGTGGATCTGAGTGACACGCATACTGCCTCATTCGTGGCTGCGGGCGGCAATACCACAGCGCTGGGCAACTTTGCCCTTGCCTCTGTGACTGAAGCGGCCAACTCAGCCAACGGCACCGTTAACTGGACTTACACCCTGAACAATGCGGCAGCCCAATACCTGGCCCAGGGGCAGACGGTTACTGAAACCTATGTGGTCACCATCAATGATGGGCATGGTTCGTCGACAACGCAGAATGTGACTATCACCATCGCCGGCACCAACGACCAGGTGCAGATCACCAGCGGCGTGCAGGCCGGCGATGCCAAGGAAGACAGCGGCGACTATGCGGCCAGCGGCAGCATCACCTTCACCGACGCCGACCTGATCGACACCCACAGCGTCACTGTCACGCCGGGCGCTTCCGGCTATCTGGGCAGCTTCACCATCAATCCCCTGAGCGACAGCACCGGTACGGGCAGTGGTTCGCTGGGCTGGAACTTCGCGGTGAACAACACCGCGTTGCAATTCCTCGGCGCAGGCCAGAGCGTCACCCAAACCTATAACGTGGCGATTGGCGACGGCGCGGTGCAGACCGTGACCCTCACGATTACCGGCACCAACGACCAGGTGCAGATCACCAGCGGCGTGCAGGCCGGCGATGCCAAGGAAGACAGCGGCGACTATGCGGCCAGCGGCAGCATCACCTTCACCGACGCCGACCTGATCGACACCCACAGCGTCACTGTTACACCGGGCGCTTCCGGCTATCTGGGCAGCTTCACCACCAATCCCCTGAGCGACAGCACCGGTACGGGCAGCGGTTCGCTGGGTTGGAACTTCGCGGTGAACAACACCGCGTTGCAATTCCTCGGCGCAGGCCAGAGCGTCACCCAAACCTATAACGTGGCGATTGGCGACGGCGCGGTGCAGACCGTGACCATCACGATTACCGGCACCAATGACCAGCCAACACTGACGATAACCGACACCAACGGTGCGATGAACGAAGGCAACGGCACGGTCACCCTGAGCGACAGCGGCGCACTGAGTTTTAGCGATCTGGACAGCAACGACACGGTGACCGTATCGCAGACCTCCAACGGCGACATCGCCTGGAGCGGCGGCACGCTCAATGCGGGCATGGCCTCGGCATTGGTCGCCGGCTTCTCGGTCGATCAGAACAGCTGGGACTACAGCAGCAACCAGAACCTCGACTTCCTCGGCGCGGGTGAAACCATCACCTTCTCCTACACGGTGGTCGCGACCGACGACAGCGGCGCGGCTAACGCTGCCTCGGCGACGCAGACGGTGACCATCACTATCACCGGCACTAACGATGCGCCGGTGCTCAGCTTCATGACGGGCAACGATGCCGGCGCAGTGCAGGAAGACACCGCGCTCAGCATGAGCGGTCAGTTCAGCTCGGTTGACATCGATCACGCTGCTACGGCCAGCTGGAGCATTGCCGGTACGAATACAGGCACCTATGGTTCGATCGCGGTGGATAGCACCGGCCAATGGACTTACACCTTGGCCAATGGCACCGATGGCATTGCCAGTGCAGTGCAGTCGTTGAAGGCGGGCGAGAGTCACGATGAAGTGTTCAGCGTGCAGGTCAGCGATGGCCTCGGCGGCGTGGACACTCAGCTGGTGACCGTTACCGTCAGCGGCACTAACGATGCGCCCGTGCTCAGCTTCGCAACGGGCAACGATGCCGGCGCGGTGAAGGAAGACACCACGCTCAGCGTGAGTGGCCAGTTCAGTTCGGCCGACATCGATCACGCTGCCACAGCCACCTGGACAATCAATGGCTCGGCTTCGGGCACCTACGGCTCAATCGCGGTGGATAGCACCGGAAAATGGACTTACACCCTAGCCAATGGCACCGATGGCATTGCCAGCGCGGTGCAGTCGCTGAAGGCTGGCGAGAGTCATGACGAAGTGTTCACCGTGCAGGTCAACGATGGCCTCGGCGGCGTGGACACTCAGCTGGTGACCGTCACCGTCAGCGGCGCTAACGACGCACCCGTGCTCAGCTTCGTGACGGGCAACGATGCCGGTGTGGTGCAGGAAGACACCACGCTCAGCGTCAGTGGCCAGTTCAGTTCGGCCGACATCGATCACGCTGCGACGGCCAGCTGGAGCATTGCCGGTACGAATACCGGCACCTACGGTTCGATCGCGGTGGATAGCACCGGCCAATGGACTTACACCTTGGCCAATGGCACCGATGGCATTGCCAGTGCAGTGCAGTCGTTGAAGGCGGGCGAGAGTCACGATGAAGTGTTCAGCGTGCAGGTCAGCGATGGCCTCGGCGGCGTGGACACTCAGCTGGTGACCGTTACAGTCAGCGGCACTAACGATGCGCCCGTGCTCAGCTTCGCAACGGGCAACGATGCCGGCGCGGTGAAGGAAGACACCACGCTCAGCGTGAGTGGCCAGTTCAGCTCCGCCGACATCGATCATGCTGCTACGGCCAGCTGGAGCATTGCCGGTACGAATACCGGCATCTACGGCTCGATCGCGGTGGATAGCACTGGAAAATGGACTTACACCCTCGCCAATGGCACCGATGGTGTTGCCAGTGCGGTGCAGTCGCTGGGGGCTGGCGAAAGTCACGATGAAGTGTTCAGCGTGCAGGTCAGCGATGGCCTCGGCGGCGTCGACACTCAGTTGGTGACCGTCACCGTCACCGGCACTAACGATGCGGCCGTGTTGTCCTCGGCCAACGTCACGCTGACCGAAACCAATGCCCCGCTGACCACCAACGGCAGCCTGACCATCAGCGATGTCGACAGCGCCGCAACCTTCGTCGTCCAAACCAACACCGCCGGCAGCTACGGCCAGTTCTCCATCGGCACCAATGGTGCCTGGAGCTATGTCGCCGACTCCGCCCACAACGAGTTCGTCGCCGGCACCACCTACACCGACACCTTCGCGGTGAGCAGCGCCGATGGCACCCTTACCTCGGTCACCGTGCACATCACCGGCACTAACGATGCCGCGGTGCTGTCCGCCGACATCGCCAACCTGACCGAAACCAATGCCCCGCTGACCACCAGCGGCACCCTGACCATCAGCGATGTCGACAGCGCCGCAACCTTCGTCACGCAGACCAACACCGCCGGCAGCTACGGCCAGTTCTCCATCGGCACTGACGGTGCCTGGAGCTATGTCGCCGACTCCGCTCACAACGAGTTCGTCGCCGGCACCACTTACACCGACAATTTCTCAGTGAGCAGCGCCGATGGCACCCTTACCTCGGTCACCGTGCATATCACCGGCACCAACGATGCCGCCGTACTGTCCGCCGACATCGCCAACCTGACCGAAACCAATGCCCCGCTGACCACCAACGGCAGCCTGACCATCAGCGATGTCGACAGCGCCGCGACCTTCGTCGCGCAGACCAACACCGCCGGCAGCTATGGCCAGTTCTCCATCGGCACTGGCGGTGCCTGGACCTACGTCGCCGACTCCGCCCACAACGAGTTCGTCGCTGGCACCACCTACACCGACACCTTCGCAGTGAGCAGCGCCGATGGCACCCTCACTTCGGTCACCGTCCACATCACCGGCAGTAACGATGCGGCTGTACTGTCCTCAGCCAGCGTCACGCTTACCGAGACCAATGCCCCGCTGACCACCAACGGCAGCCTGACCATCAGCGATGTCGACAGCGCCGCGACCTTCGTTGCCCAGACCAACACCGCCGGCAGTTACGGCAAGTTCTCCATCGGCACTGACGGTGCCTGGAGCTATGTCGCCGACTCCGCTCACAACGAGTTCGTCGCCGGCCCCACTTACACCGACAATTTCTCAGTGAGCAGCGCCGATGGCACCCTCACTTCGGTCACCGTGCATATCCTCGGGACCAACGATGCCGCCGTACTGTCCGCCGGCATCGCCAACCTGACCGAAACCAATGCCCCGCTGACCACCAACGGCAGCCTGACCATCAGCGATGTCGACAGCGCCGCAACCTTCGTCGCGCAGTCCAACACCGCCGGCAGCTATGGCAAGTTCTCCATCGGCACTGACGGTGCCTGGAGCTATGTCGCCGACTCCGCCCACAACGAATTCGCCGTCGGCACCACCTACAGCGACACTTTCGCCGTGAGCAGCGCCGACGGCACCCTCACTTCGGTCACCGTCCACATCACCGGCAGTAACGATGCGGCTGTACTGTCCTCAGCCAGCGTCACGCTTACCGAGACCAATGCCCCGCTGACCACCAGCGGCACACTCACCATCAGTGACGTCGACAGCCCGGAAACCTTCCAGGCCCAATCCGGTACCGCCGGCGCCAACGGAACCTTCGCCATCAATACCGCGGGCAACTGGAGCTATACCGCCAACTCGGCCTTCGATGCACTCAATGTCGGCGACAGCCTGACCGACACTTTCACGGTACTCAGCGCCGACGGCACCGCCACCGCGGTGACGGTCACCATCAACGGCAGCAACGACGCCGCCGTGCTGTCCTCGGCCAGCGTCACGCTGACCGAAACCAATGCCCCGCTGACCACAGCTGGCACCCTCACCATCAGCGACGTCGACAACCCGGAAACCTTCCAGGCCCAATCCGGTACCGCCGGCGCCAACGGAACCTTCGCCATCAATACCGCGGGCAACTGGAGCTATACCGCCAACTCGGCCTTCGACGCACTCAATGTCGGCGACAGCCTGACCGACACCTTCACGGTACTTAGCGCCGACGGCACCGCGACTGCGGTGACGGTGACCATCAACGGCAGCAACGACTCGCCGACGATCACCTCCAACGGCGGTGGTGCGACGGCTTCGGTCAGCGTGGCGGAGAACACCACGACAGTCACGACAGTGGCGGCGAGCGATGCCGATCTTCCGACGCAAACCCTGAGCTACAGCATCGTTGGCGGAGCGGACGCCGCGAAGTTCTCGATCGTTTCAGGCACGGGCGCGCTGAGCTTTGTTTCTGCGCCCAACTTTGAGGCGCCGACTGATTCAGGAACGAACAACGTCTATGACGTGATCGTGCGGGCATCGGACGGCACGTTGTTTGACGACCAGGCGATCGCGGTGAACGTGACGGGGGTCAATGACAACAACCCGGTGATCACCTCCAACGGTGGTGGTGCGACGGCTTCGGTCAACGTGGCGGAGAACACCACGGCGGTCACGACAGTGACGGCGACAGACGCTGATCTGCCGGCGCAAACCCTGAGCTACTCGATCCTGAATACGGCCGGGACGGACTTCAGCAAGTTCTCGATCAGTTCAAGCGGGGTGCTGACGTTCAATTCGGCGCCGGATTACGAGAATGCCCAGGATGTCGGTGGTGCTGACGGTGACAATGCCTATGTTGTGGACGTTCTGGTGGCGGACGGCAATGGCAGAACCGACACCCAGACGATTACGGTGAACGTGCAGAACGTAGTTGAGACTCCAGTTGATACCGTGGCACCGACAGTGAGCGTGACGGGGACCACCTTAGGGAGTTCGAACGGTTCGACGTCGACGGTCACATTCCAGTTCAGTGAGGTTGTGAGCGGCTTCAACCTTTCGGACGTCACGGTGACTACAACAAGCGGAACGCCCCGCGGAACCTGGAGTAACTTTACGCAGGTAGACGGCGATACCTACACGGCAACGCTGACCAGAACGCAGGGCGGTAGCGTGAAAGTCGACGTTACCGCGAACAGCTACACCGACCTGGCGGGTAATGCTGGTGCTGCCGGGAGCAGTGCAAACCTTCCGGCAGGTGTTGCCGGCGAACCCATCAATCTAGCCCTCGATACTCCGTCGGCCGATATTAGCGGCCCGATAACGGTGTCAATCAGCGGTGTTCCCTCGGGATGGATATTCAATGCGGGAACTGACAACGGCGACGGCACCTGGACCGTGCAGACCAGCGATCCTGGCGCATTGACGGTGACAACCCCAAGTGACTTCGCGGGAGCGTTGGTACTTGATGTCAACATGTACTGGAGCAACAGCGATGGCAGCACCGCCAGCGCCTATGTGTTCAACAACATCGAAGTCTATGCCCCCGACGCGCCGATCTTCGCCTTGTCCGCTGACGACAACCTGACTGGCTCGTCCGGTGCCGACACTTTCGTCTTCGCCCAGCCGATCGGCAACAACCAGATCTACAGTTTCGATGTCACGGCGGACAAGATCGACTTGATCGGCTTCGCGGGCATCACCGGCTTTGCTGATTTGAGTATCGCTAACGACGCCAACGGCAATGCGCTGGTCAGCATCAGCTCCGGCCAGTCGGTCACCCTTAAAGGTGTCGATGCGGCAGACTTGAGCGAAGCGAACTTCCAGTTCGATGTGGATCCGGTCATGACCAATACCGGTACCCTCACCATTGCCGACGGCGCGATCATGCCGTTCGGTGGCAGCATCCATAACAGCGGCACCATTGAACTCGGCTCCACCGGCAGCGAGACCAATCTTGAGATTCTGTTCCGTGGGGCGACCTTGACCGGTGGCGGTCAGGTGCAGCTATCCGACAGCGCACAAAACGTGATTTTCGGCGGCAGCGCCGACACAGTCCTGACCAACGTCGACAACCGCATTTCCGGCGCTGGCCAGTTGGGCGCCGGGCAAATGGTATTGGTTAATGCGGGGCTGATTCTGGCCAGCGGGCTGAACAGCCTGGTGCTCGACACCGGTACCCACACCATCACCAACAGTGGAGTGCTTGAGTCTACGGGTGAAGGCGGCATGACGGTGGCAAGTGCAGTCGACAACTCCGGCCACTTATGGGCCAACGGCGGCGACATGCGTTTGCTGGCCGACGTGATGGGCAACGGCAGCGCCACTATCGACGGCGACGCGACACTGACCTTTTCCGGCGCGGCACACGGGTCCGTCGCCTTCCACGGCGAAGGCGCGGGCACACTGGTAATCGCACAGGCCGAAGCGGCGGGTTCCTTGGTCGGCATCCTCGGCCTGGAAAGCGATGACATGCTGACCTTCGGCGATCTCGCCTTCGGCGCCAACACCCAGCTCACCTACAGCGCCAACGCCTCTGGCGCCGGCGGCCTGCTGACGGTGGACGACGGCGTGCACCGGGCCGAGGTGAACTTGCTGGGCCACTACACGGTGGATGACTTCCAGGCCACCGACGGCGGCGAGGCCGGTACCCAAGTCAGTTACAGCGGCGAATCCAGCGGCACACTGGTGGGCAGCATGGCGGCGGACGTACTCAGTGGCGGCGACGGCAACGACATCCTCGCAGGTCGTGGCGGGGAGGACACGCTCAGCGGTGGTGCGGGAGCCGATATGTTCGCCTATCTCAACGTGGCTGAAGGCGGGGATACCATCCTCGACTACAACTTCGCCGAAGGTGACGCGCTCGACCTCTCTGCACTGCTCAGCGCCAACTTCGTTAGCGGTGTCAGCCAGGCGTCCGACTTCGTCCAACTGGCGCAGTCCGGCAGCGACATCACCGTGAAGGTGGATACCGATGGCGCAGCCAATGGTACGAACTTCTCCGATGTGGCGGTTCTTGCCAACACGGGCACGAGCGGTACCGATCTGGTGCGCACCTGGTTTGGGGAGGCTGACCATACGCTGACGGCTTGATGTTGGGCTGGAGTTGAATCCACCGCTGTAGACAGCCACAAAAAAGCCCCACCAGATCACTCTGCGTGGGGCTTTCAAATTTATGGTGTCCCAGGGCAGGTTCGAACTGCCAACCTTCCCCTTAGGAGGGGGATGCTCTATCCAATTGAGCTACTGAGACACAGATCGACCACAAAGAAACTCGGTGCGATAGACGGCGTGCATGTTAACGGGCAGGCCTGCTTTTGTCATGTCGTCCGTTGGGCTTTTTAAGTGTAGGCAGACGCCTCGCGGGAGCGTGGCTTTGTTTACCGTGCAAATTGCATCACCGCAAAAAGCCATCATTGCAAAATGCAATGCAGGCCCTTCGGAAAAATATCTTAATTCATTGTTTTTAAAGGATTTAATTACCGCTAGACTCTTGGCATGCGGGCTGCTTCAGCTGTTCTCGAAGAACAACGGAGGCAAGCCTCATGAACAGCGCCCTTTTACTCTCGATCGCGAGCGCTATGGCGATTCTGTTGGGATTTCATTTTGCCCCCGAGAGCGGTGTTGAGCCGGTTGCTCAACGCATGCCTCATTACCTTCAGGTGCAAAGAGCGCCTCAACTGGCGGTAATGAGCGATAAGCGCAGCTTTGTCAGCCAAGAGGTGAGCCAGGAAGGCATTCTGCTGCCGGCTCAGTCTTCAGAACGTTTGGTATTTTGAATCACCCCATCAGGAGCACCGCATGTCCAAATCAGCCGCAGGGTTTTTCATCCTCGCCTTACTGAGCGGCATTCTTCATCTGTCAGTGGTCCAGGATACGATCGTCACCCTGCCTTTGATCGCCAGCGGCGTGTTCGGTGCGCTGTTTGTGCTGGCGCTGATTGCCGGGCGCAAGATCAAGTTCGATCCGGTACTGCGTTAATCCTCAACAGGTACAGCAGATTGGCAACTGTGGTGGACAATTCACCTGAATTGTCGAGTCGATGGATCTGCGCGTGTCCGTTTGACCCCTCTGCCGTGAATAACCCATTGCGATACAGCCTTGCTTCAATCTCCGCAAAACTCTCGCGACCACGGCGCAGCAGACGCTCTCGCAGGACTTCATCCTTGACCGTCAACAGAACCGGCAATAGCGTTGGATACCGGCGCAGCGCCTCAGCCAGATGGCCGCGAGAGCCATTGACCAAGACATGCCGACCGTCATTGAGCCATTGATCTATTTCGATCGGAATACCGTAATCCAGGCCATTGGCGTTCCAGCACAGCGCGAAATCGCCCTCGACCCTGTGTTGCTCGAATTCTTCCCGGGAAACGCCAATTGCGTCCTCGCCCACTGATTCGGCAGAACGCGTGATGACCCGACGCACCACTTCACAATTGAGCGTCTGCAACGGCTCGCGCGCGGCTTCGATGAGGCTGTCCTTGCCGGACCCAGAAGGCCCCATCAAGTAAATCAGCCTGCCATCCATCCTGAAATCACCTCCCACTGCACGTCTCCCCCTAGTAAATCGGCCAATTGCCACTATCCTGTACAAGTAAGGAACACTGATCGAATCTGCACAGCATGCGCCTTCAGGCGTCCCGGGACATCACCTGCCGGGCAAGAGGATGCGGTCAGTAATACGGACTAGGGCAAGCTTTTCAAACCAGTCCGCATTTCTGATAATTGGTGCTGGCATAACGCCTTTATCCAGTTCAATATTTGTCACAGAATTGACGCCAATGAACTGGCTACTTTGAGGCATGATGCGAGCCTCTATCAATTCAGGTTGAACATTTGGCCAGACCGCTTGTCCTATCAGACATCCTGCGGCCAATCCCGAGAACCGCTCCCCTGAACTAACCGGTTAAATATATGCGCCCATTGAAACAGGCAATTTATTCCAGCCGTACGGCTGACAAGTTCGTCGTACGTCTGCCAGACGGAATGCGTGAACGCATTGCCGAGGTGGCTCGCAATCATCATCGCAGCATGAACTCCGAAATCATCGCGCGCCTTGAACAGAGCCTTATTCAGGAAGGCGCGCTTGGCGAAGAATTGAGCATGCGCCTGGACAGCCCGGAGCTGTCATTACACGAACGTGAACTGCTGCAACGCTTCCGCCAACTCTCCCACCGTCAGCAGAACGCTCTTGTTTCGCTGATTGCACATGATGCCGAAATGGCCGCAGACGCTTCCTGATTTCATCCGAAAGTTCAAGCCAGCTTAATCGCTGGCTTTTTTTTGCCTGAAATTCGGGCATAAAAAACCCGCCGATTGGCGGGTTTTTTATGTCGGTACGTCAGAGCAGGAAGATCGTCGCCAAGCCGAGAAAGATGAAGAACCCGCCGCTGTCCGTCATAGCGGTGATCATCACGCTGGCGCCCATCGCAGGATCGCGCCCAAGCCGCGCCAGGGTCATGGGAATCAACACCCCCGCCAATGCCGCCAGCAACAGGTTAAGCGTCATGGCAGCGGTCATCACCACCCCCAGAGACCAACTGCCATACAGCAGATAGGCGACGACGCCGATCACACCGCCCCACACCAGACCATTGATCAAACCTACCGCCAACTCCTTGCGCATCAGGCGCGAAGTATTGCCGGTGCTGACCTGATCCAGCGCCATGGCCCGAACGATCATAGTGATCGTCTGGTTACCCGAGTTGCCACCGATACCCGCCACGATCGGCATCAGTGCCGCCAACGCCACCAATTTCTCGATGGAGCCTTCGAAAAGACCGATCACTCGGGATGCGATGAACGCGGTGATCAGGTTAATTGCCAGCCAGGCCCAACGGTTACGCAGGGATTTCCAGACTGACGCAAAAATATCCTCCTCTTCACGCAGACCCGCCATGTTGAGAACTTCGTTTTCGCTCTCTTCACGAATCAGGTCGACCATTTCATCGATGGTCAGACGGCCGATCAGCTTGCCGTTCTTGTCGACCACAGGCGCCGAGATCAAGTCGTAACGTTCGAACGCCTGAGCAGCGTCATAGGCGTCTTCATCCGGGTGAAAACTCACCGGGTCGCTGGCCATGACCTCAGAAACCTGTTTTTCCGGGTCGTTGACCAGCAAACGCTTGATTGGCAGCACGCCCTTGAGCACGCCGTCGTAATCGACCACGAACAGTTTGTCCGTGTGACCAGGCAGCTCCTTGAGGCGGCGCAGGTAACGCAAAACCACTTCGAGACTGACATCCTCACGGATCGTCACCATCTCGAAGTCCATCAACGCACCAACCTGCTCCTCGTCGTAAGACAACGCAGAGCGGACGCGCTCACGCTGCTGACCATCGAGGGTTTCCATCAGCTCGTGGACGACGTCTCGCGGCAGCTCGGAGGCCAGGTCAGCAAGTTCATCGGCATCCATGTCCTTGGCCGCAGCCAGGAGCTCGTGATCGTCCATGTCGGCGATCAGCGTTTCACGAACCGAATCGGATACTTCGAGCAGAATGTCGCCATCGCGATCGGCCTTGACCAACTGCCAGAGCGTCAGACGATCGCCCAGCGGCAAGGCTTCAAGGATGTAGGCGACGTCGGCGGAGTGCAGATCATCGAGCTTGCGTTGCAACTCGACGAGATTTTGCCGGTGAACCAGGTTCTCGACCCGGTCGTGATGCGGACCTTCCTGGCGGTGAGTCAGGTCTTCGACCACCCGCTGACGCTGCAGCAGCTCAACAACTTGAGCGAGGCGGTCTTGCAAGCTTTCCTGCGTTTTCTTTACTTCAACTTCAGACATAGGCGAACTCCACTCCCAGCAGCGGGGCACGCCGGAAGGATCAATCAGTCAATTCATGATTGGAAAAACGGGGTACTGAGTAACTACTGGGTAAGTCCATGGAGGTATTCCACAAGCCCCGGCGGGGCTGACGGGCGCAATGATACACCGCCCGACGGTTTTAAACGTTAAAAAATCGCGGTTGAAACAAGCGCTTGCAAGACAAACCTGAGCACCGCCCTGATCCATAAACCTGCGACGACTCATCCTGAAAAGAAAACACACCACCGCCGAAAAATGTAACGACTACCCTTGAGATAGACCGTCATGGAGGACGTTTGATGCCATCGAATGCACATTGTTTTTTGTTAATCGCCCTGCTCTGCCCGTCGCCCTGGGCGCTTGCGACGACCGTTCACCGCTGCGAGGCGGCCAACGGGCGCATTACCTTCACTACGCTGAGCTGTACGGCCGGAGACAGCCTTTCGCTGCAGGATGTCCGCGCCTTCACACCAGGCAGCGTGACCGCTCTCATGCCGGAAGCCGAGAATCGCGAAACATCAGGTATGAAAATCAAAAGGAGAGATCCGACCGTCGTTGGCAAGACCGAGGACAAATGTGGAAACCTCATCAGCGCCAGAGAACGCCGAGAAGCGATCATCAATCAGCGGGTTGTCGCCGGCATGAGTCAGCAGGACGTCGAGAGCGCCCTTGGCAAGCCAGACAAGATCAGTATTCGCAATTCAGCCACGAGCTACCGCTACGACACCCAGCGAGGTCGTAGCGCGCATGTCGAGTTCGATGAGAGAGGATGCACCAAAGGAAAAGCCAAATCCCAGACGGCAAAAAGCCCGCGTTAAACGCGGGCTTTTTGTTGTTTGGTGCACTCGACAGGATTCGAACCTGTGACCGCTCGGTTCGTAGCCGAGTACTCTATCCAGCTGAGCTACGAGTGCATTTGTGTTTTTATACCAGATCACAACTGGTTGAAGCCAAGTCATTCACATTACTGCAGATGACTCTTAAATGGTGCACTCGACAGGATTCGAACCTGTGACCGCTCGGTTCGTAGCCGAGTACTCTATCCAGCTGAGCTACGAGTGCATTTGTTGCCGCGCATTATAGGCCGTCTAATCTCTATGTCAAACACTTTTTCTAGTAATTTCAAACACTTACCGAAGAAGCTAGATTACAACGTACTACGCAAATAATGGCGGAGAACGGGGGATTCGAACCCCCGACACCCTTTTGAGGTGTACTCCCTTAGCAGGGGAGCGCCTTCGGCCACTCGGCCAGCTCTCCGCAACACGGGGCGTATATTAACCAGCTTCTTCCCCGTTTGCAAACATAAAAAACGATAAAAATTAATGGCTTGGTTCTTCGTCCTTCTCTTTCTTTATACGCAGGTAAATTTCCTCACGGTGGACCGCAACCTCTTTCGGGGCGTTGACACCGATACGCACTTGATTTCCTTTGACGCCGAGCACGGTCACGGTGATTTCGCCATCACCAATAATCAGGCTTTCTGCGCACCGACGAGTCAGAATCAGCATACCTTTCTCCTCACGCATTTCATTTCAGGGACAACAGTCTGCAAAAAAAAGGCACTCGACCTACAACCTGAACGATCGCAGCCCTACATGCCTGAGTATTGACTAGCGCGAGCAAAAGAACAGCTTCGGGTCGCACCATTCAAAAAAACAAAAGGGCGCGGTCAGACCGCGCCCTTCGGTTAACGCATCACTCGCCCTGTCGGGCCGGTGCGTCCAGTTCGAAAGCCGTGTGCAGAGCGCGCACAGCCAGTTCCAGGTACTTCTCTTCGATCACTACGGAGACTTTGATTTCCGAGGTCGAGATCATCTGGATGTTGATGCTTTCCTTGGCCAGGGATTCGAACATGCGGCTGGCCACGCCTGCGTGGGAGCGCATGCCGACACCGACGATCGACACCTTGGCAATCTTGATGTCGCCAACAACTTCACGGGCACCGATCTCGCGAGCGGTGTTTTCCAGCACGGTTTGCGCGGCCTGAAAGTCATTGCGATGCACGGTGAAGGTGAAGTCGGTGGTGTTATCGTGCGCAACGTTCTGCACGATCATGTCGACTTCGATGTTCGCGGCGCTGATCGGGCCGAGAATCTTGAATGCAACGCCCGGGGTGTCTGGCACGCCACGGATGGTCAGCTTGGCTTCATCGCGGTTGAAAGCGATGCCGGAAATGATCGGCTGTTCCATGGTTTCCTCTTCATCAATAGTAATGAGGGTGCCCGGACCCTCCTTGAAGCTGTGCAGTACGCGCAGCGGAACGTTGTACTTGCCGGCGAATTCCACCGCACGGATCTGCAACACCTTGGAACCGAGGCTGGCCATTTCCAGCATCTCTTCGAAGGTAATCTTGTCCAAGCGCTGAGCCACGGACACCACACGCGGGTCGGTGGTGTAGACGCCGTCGACGTCGGTGTAGATCTGGCATTCGTCAGCCTTCAAGGCTGCCGCCAGCGCCACGCCGGTGGTGTCGGAACCGCCACGACCGAGGGTGGTGATGTTGCCGTGCTCGTCGACGCCCTGGAAACCAGCGACAACGACCACACGACCGGCCTTCAGGTCACCCCGAATCTTCTGTTCATCAATCTGCAAGATACGCGCTTTATTGTGAGCGCTGTCCGTCAGAATCCGTACCTGACTGCCTGTGTAAGACACCGCTGGCACGCCGCGCTTGATCAGCGCCATGGCCAACAGCGCAATCGTTACCTGCTCGCCGGTGGAGACGATCACATCCAGCTCACGTGGAACCGGTTGGCCGTCGCCACTGATTTGCTTGGCCAGATCGATCAGACGGTTGGTTTCGCCGCTCATTGCAGACAGCACAACCACCAGGTCATCGCCGGCTTCGCGGAATTTCTTAACCTTGTCGGCGACCTGTTCGATTCTCTCGACAGTGCCGACCGAGGTGCCTCCAAATTTCTGTACGATCAAAGCCATTTCAAAGCCGCCTCTGCCCATGAAGGGCGCCCAAATAATCACTCAAACAGCGTTCGGGCCCGCCACTAGACCGCGGGCCGGACACACTGCCTTATAAACCCTGCTCTACAAATGGAACAGTCAGGGCCAGTGCCGCATCCAGTGCGCCAGCGTCAGTACCACCGCCTTGCGCCATGTCTGGACGACCACCGCCCTTCCCGCCCACTGCCGCAGCGGCTTGCTTCATCAAATCACCGGCTTTGAGTTGGCCAGTCAGGTCTTTGGTTACGCCTGCAACCAGAACGACCTTTTCCTCATGGACACTGCCGAGCAGGATCACTGCGCGGCCGAGTTTGTTTTTCAGTTGATCGACCAGCGCCAGCAGCGCCTTGCCATCCTGACCGTCCAGACGCACGGCCAGCACTTTCACGCCTTTGACATCCAGGGCAGAAGCCGACAAATCGTCGCCCGCCGCGCTGGCAGCCTTGGCCTGCAACTGCTCGAGTTGCTTCTCCAGCAGACGGTTGCGCTCCAGCACAGCCGACAGCTTGTCGATCAGGTTGTCGCGGCTACCCTTGACCAGGTTGGCCGCTTCCTTGAGTTGTTCTTCAGCAGCGTTCAAGTATGCCAGCGCCGCGGCGCCAGTGACCGCTTCGATACGACGCACGCCGGAAGCCACACCGCCTTCGCTGATAATCTTCAACAGGCCGATGTCGCCGGTACGGTTAACGTGGATACCGCCGCACAGTTCGACGGAGAAATCACCGCCCATGCTCAGTACGCGCACGCTGTCGCCGTATTTTTCGCCGAACAGCGCCATGGCGCCCTTCTGCTTGGCGGTTTCGATATCGGTTTCTTCGGTTTCAACTTCGGAGTTCTTGCGAATCTCGGCGTTGACGATGTCTTCCAGCGCCTTCAATTGCTCAGGTTTGATGGCTTCGAAGTGGCTGAAGTCAAAGCGCAGACGCTGACTGTCGACCAACGAACCTTTCTGCTGAACATGGTCGCCCAGCACCTGGCGCAATGCGGCGTGCAGCAAGTGAGTCGCCGAGTGGTTCAACGAAGTCGCGTGACGCACTTCAGCATCAACATGAGTTTCTACCGGCGCGCCGATGGTCAGGCTGCCCGACGCCAGCACGCCGTGATGCAAGAAGGCGCCACCGGTTTTGGTGGTGTCGCGCACATCGAAACGGCTGCTGCCGACTTGCAGATAGCCGCAGTCGCCGATCTGACCGCCGGATTCAGCGTAGAACGGCGTCTGGTTCAGTACGACCACACCCTCTTCGCCTTCGCTGAGTACGTCGACCGACTGGCCATCTTTATAGAGACCAACGACTTTCGCCGAACCTTTAGTCGCTTCATAGCCGGTGAATTCGGTGGCCACATCAACCTTGACCAGGCTGTTGTAGTCCATGCCGAAGGAGCTGGCGGAACGGGCACGGACGCGCTGGGCTTCCATTTCGCGCTCGAAGCCTTCTTCGTCGATGGTCAGGCTGCGTTCGCGAGCGATGTCGCCGGTCAGGTCCATCGGGAAACCGTAGGTATCGTACAACTTGAACACTACGTCGCCCGGCACCACGTCGCCTTTGAGTTCGGCCAGATCCTGCTCGAGGATTTTCAGGCCCTGCTCCAGGGTCTTGGCGAACTGCTCTTCTTCAGCTTTCAGTACGCGCTCGATGTGCGCTTGCTGGGATTTCAGCTCAGGGAAGGCTTCGCCCATCTCGGCGACCAGGGCCGCAACGATCTGGTAGAAGAAACTGCCCTTGGCGCCCAGTTTGTTACCGTGACGGCAGGCGCGACGAATGATCCGGCGCAGCACGTAGCCGCGACCTTCGTTGGATGGCAGCACACCGTCGGCAATCAGGAAACCGCACGAACGAATGTGGTCGGCGACGACTTTCAAGGAAGCCTGAGCGTCGTTGGTGCAGCCGATGGCCTTGGCCGATGCAATCAGTAGGCTCTGGAACAGGTCGATTTCATAGTTCGAGTGAACGTGCTGCAGCACGGCACTGATACGCTCCAGGCCCATGCCGGTATCGACCGACGGCGCTGGCAGCGGGTGCAACACGCCATCGGCGGTGCGGTTGAACTGCATGAACACGTTGTTCCAGATTTCAATGTAACGGTCGCCATCTTCTTCCGGCGAGCCCGGCGGGCCGCCCCAGATATCGGCGCCGTGATCGTAGAAAATCTCGGTGCAAGGACCGCACGGGCCGGTATCGCCCATGGTCCAGAAGTTGTCAGAAGCGTACGGCGCGCCTTTGTTGTCACCGATACGAACCATGCGTTCGGCCGGAACGCCGATTTCCTTGGTCCAGATGTCGTAGGCCTCGTCATCGCTGGCGTAGACGGTGACCCAGAGCTTTTCTTTCGGCAGGTTCAGCCACTGGTCGGACGTCAGGAAGTTCCAGGCGTAAGTGATCGCGTCGCGCTTGAAGTAATCACCGAAGCTGAAGTTACCCAGCATTTCGAAGAAGGTGTGGTGACGGGCGGTATAACCGACGTTTTCCAGGTCGTTGTGCTTGCCGCCGGCGCGCACGCATTTCTGGCTGCTGACCGCGCGGGTGTACGCGCGCTTTTCCTGGCCCAGGAAACAGTCCTTGAACTGGTTCATCCCCGCGTTAGTGAACAGCAGGGTTGGGTCGTTGCCCGGAATCAAAGAGCTGGAGGCTACACGGGTGTGGCCTTGCTCTTCGAAGAAGCGAAGGAAGGCTTCACGGATTTCTGCGCTTTTCATTAGGTTCTTCCACGGAGGCTGCGGCCAAAGGCCTGTGCGAAACGTCAACAGACGAAGCGACGGCAAAGGGCCGCATTATATCGGCCCTGCGCGCGGGGTACAGCGTGTTTATACGATAGAAACGGTCAATTGGACCGCTAACGCTATCAGTTGCGCGAAAACTCGACGAATGTCGCGACGACCTGCTCGATTTGAGCGCGACTGACGCCCATGTGCGTGACCATGCGCAGACGTCCGGCAGCGCTCAGCTTGATCCCGCGTTCGGCGGCAAACGCCTTGATGGCCTCGGCCTTGTCGCCCATCTGCACGTAAACCATGTTGGTCTGCACCGGCTCGACCTCGTAACCCGCCGCTCGCAAGCCTTCGGCCAGCAACTGCGCATTGGCATGGTCATCAGCCAGACGCTGAACATTGTTATCCAGCGCGTACAAACCTGCTGCCGCCAGAATCCCTGCTTGGCGCATGCCGCCGCCGACCATCTTGCGCAGGCGTCGCGCCTTGCCGATCAACTCGACCGAGCCGCACAGCACCGAACCGATCGGCGCGCCCAGGCCTTTGGACAGGCAAACTGATACGGAATCAAAGTGCTGAGTAATTTCCCGGGCATAGACACCCAATTTGACCGCCGCGTTGTACAGCCGCGCGCCGTCCAGGTGCAGCTGCAACCCATGTTCACGGGTAAAGCTTCGAGCCCGCGCCAGATACTCCAGCGGCAAAACCTTGCCCTGCATGGTGTTTTCCAGCGCCAGCAAACGGGTGCGGGCGAAGTGGAAGTCATCCGGTTTGATCGCAGCCGCGACGTGCGCCAGGTCCAGCGAGCCGTCGGCCTGCACTTCCAGCGGTTGAGGCTGGATCGAACCGAGCACCGCAGCACCGCCACCTTCGTACTTATAGGTGTGAGCCTGCTGGCCGACGATGTATTCCTCACCGCGTTCGCAGTGGGCCATCAAGCCCAGCAGATTGCTCATGGTGCCCGTCGGAACAAACAGCGCCGCAGCAAAACCCAACCGTTTTGCAAGTTCGGCTTCCAGACGATTGACCGTTGGATCTTCGCCGTAGACGTCGTCACCTGTGGCCGCGCTGGCCATCGCGTCGAGCATCCCTGCGGTCGGTTGGGTGACGGTGTCGCTGCGAAGATCAATAACGCTCATGAATCTGGCCTCGGTAAGCAGGGAAAATCCCTTTCAGTCAGGAATTACTGCGGTCATGCAGACGAATAATCAACCCTTGGGTAGGAAAAGGCTTCCTGAACCGACGAAAAAGTCGATAGCAATCATCAAATAGCAGCAATGCACAGGTGAGAAATATGTGTTAAAAACGCTTCGCCGCCAAACAATCTGGCGGCAAAACGTTCTCAGGGCGGGGTGCAACTCCCCACCGGCGGTAATTGCGCGCAATGCGCATAGCCCGCGAGCGCTTGGTGACAGGCACGGCAATGGCTGTGATGGCGGCAAGGTCAGCAGACCCGGTGTGATCCCGGGGCCGACGGTCATAGTCCGGATGAAGAGAGAACGGGATTGGCGCCAAAGGGCCGTCCGCAGGCATTCGTGCGAGCGTGCGTACCCTTAAATCCCATTCGATTCATATGCCCTGTTTTTTACATAAACAGGAGTCAGAACATGCAACCCACCGCAATCGATAGCAAAAGCAAAAACCATCAGGGCGAGCGCGTTGCGTTCATCCAGGCCTGCTGGCACAAGGAAATCGTCGATCAGAGCCGTAAAGGCTTTGTGGCCGAAATGATTGCTCAGGGTTATCAGGAATCGGAGATCGATTTCTTCGAAGTCGGCGGCGCCTTTGAAATACCGCTGCACGCCAAGCTGCTGGCCAAGTCTGGTCGTTATGCCGGCATTGTCGCGGCGGGCCTGGTGGTCGACGGCGGGATCTACCGCCACGAATTCGTCGCCCAGTCGGTGATCAGCGGGCTGATGCAGGTTCAGCTGGAAACCGAAGTGCCGGTGTTCTCGGTGGTTTTGACCCCGCACCACTTCCATGCAGGTGAAGAACATCAGAAGTTCTTCTTCGAGCATTTCGTGCATAAAGGCCAGGAAGCGGCGAAGACGTGCGCGGATACGCTGCACAAGATGCGTGCGCTGCGTCGTAGCGAGCCTCGCGCGGTAGCCGTCTAAACACCGAACGTGTGGGAGCGGGCTTGCTCGCGAAGGCGGTGTGTCAGTCGATACTTATGGTGACTGATACACCGCTTTCGCGAGCAAGCCCGCTCCCACATTGGTTATGTGTTGGATTCAGGCGAGGTTATCGTCGGTAGTCGGCACAATCAGGATGCCGGCACGCAGGCCGTTCTTGACCTTGGGGTTCGGGAAGATGATCCGGGCACCTTCCTCCTCAATGATCCACCGGGTCTGGGCGATGTCTTCGGCCAGCAGGTAACCCACCTCCAACTCCGAAAAGTTCTCGATGTCCGCTGGCAGGTTCAAGCGGAAGCTATCGCTGTGCTTGATGATTTCTCGCGCCACGCTAAACAGCTGCAAACCGTCCAGCGCCTCTTCGGTCTGGGCCGGCTCGTTGCCTTCGATAATCTGTTTGAGACGGGTTTCCAGCAGATCGACGTTGACCCCATCGTTCTGCCCGAATGGCCGCGCCTTACCCAACTCGAGGGTAAAGGACTCGGCACCGAGCTTGTCGTAGGTATAGGAGCTGAAAACGATGGACGGCTTGTTTTGAAGCAGCACCGCTTCCATGCCGGCAGCGCGCAGGCGCGCCAGTTCCAGGCGTGAATGCTGACGGCCTTCTTTCCAGGGATACAGCGCGAACTGCTCGATTTTCGAACCGCGAATCGCGGTGTGCAGGTCATAGTGCAGACGGTTGCGATCCGGCAGGCTGAAGAAACTCGCCGCCAGCCGCTCCAGTTCACACGCGCGCAGGGCTTCGGAGCCGCTGCTTTGTTCGTGACGGCCGTTAAACAGCCGATTGACGTCCTGCTCGATGAAACGCTCGCCTTTGCGAATCGCTTCCGGGTTGCCGAACAAGAACAGAATACGTGCGCGCGGCTTGAGATCGCCGCGGGCAATGTCGTGCAACAGACGATCGAGCAACTCGATCGGCGCTGTTTCGTTGCCGTGAATGCCAGCCGATAGCAGCAGGTCCAGGCCGTTGTCGCGGGCTTCAGGTGGCCGGACTTCCAGCGCACCTTCGCTCAACCAGCGCATGCGCACGCCTTCGACAGTCAGTTGAGTCTTCTCCGCCGGTTCGCGGCCGGCGAGGGTCAGTTCAAGCAGTTTGCCGAGGGCGAGCATAGAACGGTTTCCTTAGTGGTCGTGTGCGCAATCCGGGCCGTGCACGTGGTCTTCGTCACCGACTTCAGCCGGTTCCATTTCCAGTTGCAGACTTACCAGATTAGTCGCCAATGGGCGCAGCAGCAGGTTTGCGTATTCAGCGTCACCTTCTTCGACGTCCACGCCGATCAGCAATTGGCCGCGGCCGTCCTGCTGAATCCACAGCTCTTTGCCTTGCCACATGACCGCGACGCGGGTGCAGGACGTTTCCAGTTGCGTGCCGTCGGTGTCTTCAAGGATCAGCTGCAGGGTATCGCTCATGTTTTTTTACGCTCTCGACGTTCAATTGATCTGGAATGGATAAACCGCGCCCAGTTTAAGGATTTGCGTCAGTTCATCCAGTGCCGTCCGGCACTCAAGCAGCAATTGCGGGTCCGCGAGATCATTTTCGGTCATGCGGTCGCGGTAGTGCTTGTCGACCCATTCGGTCAGCGTGCCGTACAACGGTGCCGTCATGATAACCCCTGGGTTGACGGCCGCCAGTTCGGTTTCGTTGAGCGCGACGCGCAGTCGCAGGCAAGCCGGGCCGCCGCCGTTCTGCATGCTCTGCTTTAAATCGAACACTTTCACTTCGCGGATCAGGCCGCCGGAGCTGGTCAAACCTTGCAGATACTGCCAGACACGCTCGTTGCCACGGCATTCTTCCGGCACGATCAACAGCATCGAGCCGTCAGGACGCGACAGCAGTTGGCTATTGAACAGGTAGGAACGAACGGCGTCTTCCACGGTGACCGCGGAACGCGGTACGCAGATCGACTGAAATTTCCCACCGACTTTGGCGAGTTTGCTCTGCAATTCGGCCAGCATCTGCTCGGTGTCGAGGAACGCGTCCTCGTGATAGAACAAAACTTCGCCATTACCCACCGCGATCACATCGTTGTGGAACACGCCCTGATCGATCACCGAAGGGTTCTGCTGAGCGTAGACCACGCCGTCATCACTCAAGCCGTGCAGGCGGGCAACCGCCTGGGAGGCTTCGAGGGTCTGACGGGCCGGGTATTTCTGCGGTGCCGGGTAACGGGTGTCGAACGCGCTGCGACCGAACACGAAGAACTCGACGCCCGCTTCGCCGTATTCACGGCAGAAACGGGTGTGGTTGGCTGCGCCTTCGTCACCGAACTGCGCGACGGTCGGCAATGCGGCGTGGTGAGCGAAGTGCTTCTGGTCAGCGAACATCGCCCCCAGCACACGGCTGGTAGTCGGGTGTTCGATGCTGCGGTGATATTTGCAGTTCAGGTTAGCCGCGGTGAAATGCACACGGCCATCCGCGGTGTCGGCACTCGGGCTGACAGTGGCGGCGTTGGCCACCCACATGCTCGACGCCGAGCAACTGGCGACCAGCAGCGGCATCGCATCTTTGGCCGCCTGCTCGATCACCTGAGCGTCGGTGCCGCTGAAACCCAAACGACGCAGGGCTGCCACGTCCGGGCGTTCCTGTGGTGCGAGCACACCCTGTTGAAAGCCCATTTCCATCAGCGATTTCATTTTCGCCAGGCCTTGCAGCGCGGCTTCCTTCGGGTTCGAAGACTGCTGGCTGTTGCTCTGGGACGCGACGTTGCCGTAGGACAAACCGCCGTAGTTATGGGTCGGCCCCACTAGACCGTCAAAATTGACTTCATAGGATTTCATCAGCGAGGCTCCACGAGAATCTGTTGTTATAGGCATCAGTAACTATTCTTTGAGACCGAGGCGCGGCCATCGCGAGCAAGTCGAATCGTCGCACCGCCGCTCCCACATTGGAATGCATTTCCCTGTGGGAGCGGGCTTGCTCGCGAATGGGCGTCACGCCATCTTCAAGCCGGGCGTCAGGGTCGCCGGCAAGGTCAGGCTCGGGGTTTCCAGCGAAGCAACCGGGTACGCGCAGTAATCTGCCGCGTAGTAGGCGCTGGCGCGGTGGTTGCCCGAAGCGCCGACACCGCCGAATGGCGCGCTGCTCGCTGCACCGGTCAGCTGTTTGTTCCAGTTGACGATGCCCGCACGGCTTTCCAGCCAGAACTGCTGATAACGTGCTTCGGAATCCGACAGCAGACCGGCCGCCAGGCCATAGTCGGTGTCGTTGGCTTCAGCGATCGCCGCCTCAAAGTCAGCGTAGCGGATCACTTGCAGCAGCGGGCCGAACAGCTCTTCGTCAGGGCGATCAGCCACTGCCGTGACGTCCAGAATGCCCGGGGTCAGCAAGGCAGCTTGAGCTTGTGGCTGAGTCATTTCCAGCAATGCTACTGCGCCGTTGCCCAGCAGATGCTCTTGCGCATCCATCAGTGCTTTCGCAGCGCCGAGAGAAATCACCGAGCCCATGAACGGTGCCGGTTGCTGATCAAACGCGCCGACTTCAATCGTACGGCTGACCGCCACCAGACGCGCCAGCAGTGTGTCGCCCCAGGCGCCCTGCGGCACCAGCAAGCGGCGGGCACAGGTGCAACGCTGACCGGCAGAAATGAACGCCGACTGGATGATGGTGTAAACGGCAGCATCGAGGTCTGCGACCTGATCAACGACCAGCGGGTTGTTACCGCCCATTTCCAGCGCGAGGATCTTGTCCGGACGACCGGCAAACTGTTGATGCAGGTGATTGCCGGTGCGGCTGGAGCCGGTGAAGAACAAACCGTCGATGCCCGGGTTCGCCGCCAAGGCGATACCGGTCTCGCGAGCGCCTTGCAGCAGGTTCAACACGCCTGCTGGCAGACCGGCTTCGATCCAGCACTTGACCGTCAGCTCGGCGACTTTCGGCGTCAGCTCGCTGGGTTTGAACAGCACGCTATTACCGGCCAGCAGCGCCGGCACGATGTGACCGTTCGGCAAGTGACCAGGGAAGTTGTAAGGCCCGAACACAGCGACCACACCGTGTGGCTTGTGGCGCAACACGGCGGTGGCGTCGCCCAACGGGCCGCTCTTCTCGCCGGTACGTTCGCGGTAGCTCTGCACCGAGATCGCAATCTTGTTGACCATGCTGGTGACTTCGGTCGCCGCTTCCCACAAAGGTTTGCCGGTTTCCTCACCGATGGTGCGAGCCAGTTCTTCAGCATTGTTCTTCAGCGCGGCGGCAAAGGCTTCCAGCACTGTGATGCGCTCTTCCAGGGTACGTCGGGCCCAGCTCGGGAATGCCTGGCGCGCGGCTTGCACGGCCGATTCAACCTGAGCAGTGGTAGCGCCCTCGCCGGCCCACAGCACTTGTTGGGTTACCGGGTTCAGCGACTGAAAGGCTTCACCCTGGCCGGCCAGCCATTCACCTGCGATGTATAGCGAATTCATTATTTCGACTCCCTGGCAGCGGACAACGGAACGGCGCGCACTTGATCGCCGGCGTTGAGTTGAAGACGTTTAGCGGTCAGCGGATCGACCACCAGCGTACCGGCGGCGAAACGTGCAGGAGCAGCAGTGATCCGGCAGTCTTCGCGCTTGCGGTTATGAATCAGGAACGGAGTGGCGTCGTCACCCGGTGTGCCGATGGCCAGCACCAGCGCCTGGCTGTCGCGCACTGCTCGGATCTTGCCGGTTTCGCACTCAACAGCAGGGCCGGCGTCGAAGATGTCGACGTAGCCTTGATAGCTGAAGCCTTCGCTTTTGAGCATGGCCAACGCCGGCTCGGTGTCCGGATGAACCTGGCCGATCACGTTGCGTGCATCTTCCGACAGGAAGCAGGTGTACAACGGGAATTTCGGCATCAGTTCGGCGATGAACGCCTTGTTGCCCACGCCGGTCAGGTAGTCGGCCTGGCTGAATTCCATCTTGAAGAAATGACGCCCCAGGCTTTCCCAGAACGGCGAACGCCCGGCTTCGTCGGACATGCCGCGCATCTCGGCGATGATCTTGTTGCCGAACAACTGCGGGAACTCGGCGATGAACAGCATCCGCGCCTTGGCCAGCATGCGCCCGTTGAGGCCAGTGCGGTAGTCGGCGTGCAGGAACAGCGAGCACAGCTCGGAGTTACCGGTCAGGTCGTTGGCCAGGAACAGCGTCGGGATTTCGCGGTAGATGTTCAACTCTTGCGAAGCGCTGACGGTCAAGCCAACCCGGAAGTTGTACCAAGGCTCACGCAGACCGACGGCGCCGGCAATGGCGGAAATACCCACCACGCGGCCATCATCGTCTTCGAGTACGAACAGGTAGTCCGCATCGCCCCGCCCGGCTTCGCCGCGGAAGGTCTTCTCGGCCCAGCCGACCCGATGGGCCAGACGCTCTTCATTGGCCGGCAAGGTGGTCAGGCCAGTGCCGGTGCTGCGGGCCAGGTCGATCAGAGCGGGTAAATCGCTGCTGCGTACGGGACGAACGATCATGCTATCTCCTCAAACGGGCCGCTTGCGCCACCCGTGAAACTCGCTGCTTTTTAGGCATTCTTTCCAAGCATTCTTTCCAGGCGTGGCAGCAGGCGTTAAACCGCCACCAGGCGCACGCTGGCACCTTCACCGACACCCAGGGCTTCGGCCGCTTCAAGATCCAGGGTCACGGGTTTGCCCGGCGCGTAATCGAGCTCAAGCAAAACGGCGCGGTAATCCTGCAACTGGGCGTTGGCCACCAGGTACTGACGACCGGCGCCTTTGACCGGCTCGCCGATTTTCACCGGGACTACTCGGCTCTGGGCAATCGAACGGATCCCCGAGACACGGGCGTGCAGGGTCGGCCCACCGTCGAAAATATCGATGTAGTGATCGGTCTCGAAGCCTTCGCGCATCAGGATGTCGAAGGTGATCTGCGCCCGTGGGTGCACCTGACCCATCGCCTCTTGAGCGGAATCCGGCAGCAGCGGCACATAGATCGGGTAATGCGGCATCAGCTCGGCCAGGAACGTCCGGCTCTTCAGACCGCACAGACGCTCGGCAGCGGCGTAGTTGAGGTCGAAGAAATTACGACCGATGGCATCCCAGAACGGCGAATCACCATTTTCATCGCTGTAACCGACGATCTCGGTCACCACAGAATCGGCAAAACGCTCTGGATGGCTGGCGACGAACAGCAAGCGACCACGGGAGTTGAGTTCCGACCAGGCCGAACCCACCAGCTCCGGCAGCACGTAGAAACTGGTCAGCAAACTGTTGCCGGTCAGGTCGTGGCACTGGGAGAGGACGTGAATCTTGTTATGAATCTTCAGCTCGCGAGAGGCGTGCACAAAGGTTTCATTACGGAAGCTGTAGAACGGCTCGGAATAACCGGCCGACGCAACGATGGCCGAGCAGCCCACCAGTTTGCCGGTGGCGGTGTCTTCGAGGACGAAGAAATAGCTCTCTTCACCGTTGAAGCTGACTTCGGCGGCGAACGAGGCTTCGCTTGCCGCGATCTTGTCGCTCAGGCGTTCAACGTCATCCGGCAAGGAAGTGACACCAATCGGGCTGTCCGCAGCCAGACGCTGTACCTCGCCCAGATCAGCCATTTGCGCGGGGCGCATCACCAGCATGGTGTCACTCCTTACTTAACTTCAGGTTGGCGAATTGCGCCAACTCGGGGAAAAAAATGCCGGGCAGGCCCGGCACAGGAAAATTGTCTCAGCGCCTATCTATAACGATAGGCGCTGAGGAGCACTGCATGAATCAGGCTTGAGTCAGTTTCGCCGCGGCGCGCTCGAAACGATCCAGACCGGCATCGATATCGGCGTCTTCAACCACCAGGCTTGGCGCGAAACGAACCACGTCCGGGCCGGCTTGCAGAATCATCAGGCCTTCTTTTTCAGCGGCGTTGAAGATGTCCTTGGCCTTGCCTTTCCAGGCATCGTTCAGCACGCAACCGATCAACAGGCCCATACCACGGACCTGGGTGAACAGGCCGTACTTCTCGCCGATCTGTTCCAGGCGGGCCTTGAACTTGTCGTGCTTGGCGTTGACTCCGGCCAACACTTCAGGGGTATTAACCACGTCGATCACGGCTTCAGCGACAGCGCACGCCAGCGGGTTACCGCCGTAGGTGGTGCCGTGAGTGCCGACGACCAGGTGTTTGGCCAGGTCTTCGGTGGTCAGCATCGCAGCGATCGGGAAACCACCGCCCAGGCTCTTGGCGCTGGTCAGGATGTCCGGCGTCACGCCGTAATGCTGGTAGGCGAACAGCTTGCCGCTGCGGCCCATGCCGGTTTGCACTTCGTCGAAAATCAGCAGCGCATTGTGCGCGGTGCACAGTTCACGGGCGCCTTGCAGGTACTCGAGTTCAGCCGGGATCACGCCGCTCTCGCCCTGGATCGGCTCCAGAACCACAGCGCACGTCTTGTCGGAAATGGCGGCTTTGAGCGCGGCCAGATCGTTGAACGGCACGTGGGTGATACCGGTGATCTTCGGACCGAAGCCATCGGAATACTTCGACTGACCACCGACGTTCACGGTGAACAGGGTACGGCCGTGGAAGCTGTTGAGCGCGGCGATGATTTCGTACTTCTCGCTGCCGAAACGATCGAAACCGACGCGACGGGCCAGCTTGAAGGCGGCCTCGTTGGCTTCGGCGCCGGAGTTGCAGAAGAACGCGCGCTCGGCAAAAGTAGCGTCGATCAGCTTATGGGCCAGGCGCAAGGCAGGCTCATTGGTGAACACGTTGGACACGTGCCACAGCTTGTTCGCCTGCTCGGTCAAGGCACTCACCAGCGCCGGGTGCGCATGGCCCAATACGTTAACGGCAATCCCGCCGGCGAAGTCGATCAGCTCGCGGCCAGACTGGTCCCAGACGCGGGAACCGGCGCCACGCACAGGGATGAAAGCGGCAGGCGCGTAGTTGGGAACCATTACCTGGTCGAAGTCGGCGCGTTGTACCGCAGCGTGCTCAACGGACATCGGAGTCTCCTGATGAGGAACACTCGCCTGAAACTGGCGAGCGATGGGGGGATTGTAAGGACAGTTTTCAGCCCGGCCTTGCCGCCAAGCGACAACTTCTTATAGCGCAAACCCCGGTTTTTCCCGGGTTTACGGCAATGCGACATATAGGGTCGCAAAGGCGCAGTTTAAACCGTCGGCACAGGTTATAGGCAGGCTTGTCGAACGGTGCGGTAAATATGTACCGCACGGAACCGATCATCGTCTGTTTTGCTGGCGGCTCATCCAAAACGCTAAGGGAATAGCGCATGAGCCGATACGAGAACGATCGCCTTTCCACTACCGGGGGCAGTGAATCCGCTACGCAGCCCGACGATCACTACCATCACCTGTTCAACAATCTGCCAGTCTGGCTACTAGAAGCATCGTCCAGTACACAGAGCGCCCTCAAGAACGCCACGCTTATGGCGCCGGACTGGCATGGCACCGCAACACCGCAGCAGCACCAGGCGCTGAAAAAGATCAGTCAGGAACACTGGACCCATCGAAATCGTCTGGACTCAATGCTGTCGAAGCTGCGAAGCGCACAAGCCTTTGCCGAACCGCTGCTGAGCGACGCCCTGAAAACCCGGTTCAACCTGGATCTGGATGTCAAAACCACCTTCCTGCGCCTGTACATCCCTCAAACCGCGCCACTTTTCGGAATCAAGACTGGCGCCGCGCGCACCTGGACCGTGTCGATGCTCGACGCCGTCCTGCATAACTTTCACGAATCGGAAACAGCGGCAGGGGCTTACGAGTCGGCCTCGACGTTCATCACCAAACCTTCGCCCACAGGGCAGTTCGATACGCTGCCGGCGGTCAAGCAAAAGCTCACTATTCCGGCCTTTGCCCGGTTATGCCGGGAACTGGATATCGGCGCCCGGTACAACGTTTACCTCAAAGACAATCTGGGGTTCTCCAACCCGGTAGCCGGTGCGGTGTTGAAATCGAAGGTGATCGGCTCGCACAAAACAGCACTCAAATCTGCGCTGCAGATGGCGCAAATCCGAAAGGATATTCCAGCGGATGCCCATCTCTCGATCCAGCGCATTCTGGAAGGGCGTTCGGGTGCTCGACTGGATGGGCAGCCGCTGCAGGGTCACGACCTGACAATGATGTCCTCCTCACTGACCGGCATTGTCATTTTCGCGGCGAGTCTGGAGCGCGCACGCACGGCAACACGGATCATTGTCTACATTCCCGATGATCCAGAGCATCCTCTCAAGGAATACCCGAACACATTGGCGTTCATGGCCGAGCTGACCCGCAAACTGCGCTCGCCCGCTTATCAAACGTTCTTCAGTCGCTTCGTCGACCACAAGGAAAGAGGACATTTTTTCGCGGACCTCAACCGTCGCCTCCAGCGCGTGACCTGGCATCAACACCGACAGGGCGACCCACTGCCGAGCTGGCGCGAAACGCCCATCGACAAGCCTGATTTGCGGTTTTCGGCGGCCCCGTTCAGAGCGGACCTGTGGAACCATCTCTATCAGCGACAGCTGAACAAGATCCTCAACGATGCAAGCACGCTCGCCGTCTCCACCGCCACTGCCGACAGCAACGCGCGATGGGCATTGTGGAATGCCTTCAGCAAAGTGGCCTCGACAATCCTTGAAATCGCGGCGTTCGTTGCGTTGCCTTTCGTCCCGTTTCTCGGCGAATTGATGCTCGGCTACATGGCCTACCAATTACTCGACGAAACCTTCGAAGGCATAGTGGACCTGGCGGAAGGGCTGAAAACAGAAGCGTTCGGGCATCTGATGACGTTCGTCGAAACGGTGGTTCAGGTGGGGACATTTGCGGTGGGCGGCGCCATCGCTGCCCGGACCCTCAGCCGCCTGCTCTCTCGTGAAGCTATTGCGCTTGTCGACCCACTCAAACCCGTCACAACGCCCAAAGGAAAAACCCGCTACTGGAAGCCGGATCTCAAGCCTTACGAACAAGCACTCATTTTGCCCGAAGGAGTAAAACCCGATCATCTCGGCCTCTATCAATACGAGGGCAAGACGCTGCTGCCGCTGGAGGAAAAACTGTATGCCGTGAAGCCCGACCGCGTGCCAGGCACGTTTCAGATTAAGCATCCGAACCGAACTGATGCTTATCAACCCCCTCTGCTGCATAACAACCACGGCGCCTGGCACACAGAACTGGAGCAACCGCTGAACTGGGACCGGGAAAAAGTCATGTCTCGCCTCGGCCATAGCGTCGAGTCATTCAACAGCGTTGAGCGCGAACAGATCTTGCGGGTCAGCGGTTACCACGACGACGTAGTGCGCGAAATGCATGTCGAACATTATCGTCCGCCTTCGCTGCTGACAGACACGATCAAGCGTTTCAGGATCAACCGGGACATTGAAACTTTTATCGAACAGATCGGCAGCGACCAGCCCGAGCGCTATCGCAAGGCCGATCTGATCCTGCAACATCAATTACTGACCGGCTACGACGATTGGCCTGTCGACACGCCAATGCCGCCACCGGAAACCCAAACGAAAGCCTTCAGAAAACAAACGGCCGAACTTGCCCTGAAGCATCACAAATCGCTGTTCGATACACGCTATCGCGCGCAGGAGAAAACCGACAACGTGCAGGTCCAGCGACTGCTCGACGACGTGCATGGATTGCCGACCGATGTCGCGCAAGAGCTGGTGAGCAATGCAACCGGGACCGAGTTACGCCAGCTGCACAACGGTCGCGCGCCCCTACGGCTCAAGGAAGCAGCACTAAAAGCCATGGAGGCCGTACGCGCAGCCCGAGCCTGTGAAGGCCTTTATTCCGACGCTCTGGACAACACCGACACCCACCGACTGGCCTTGCAAAGCCTGAATTCGCTGCCCGGCTTTCCCGCCGAACTGCGTATTGAAGTGAGGGATTACACCCATGACGGACTTGTGCGCGACAGCATTGGCCAGGCCGATGCGCCGATCGTGAAAACACTGGTGCGCGCCGAAGTCGGCACTTACCAGGTTTATCAAGACAGCGAATCGGTGCCCGGTGATTTTTATCAGGGACTTTTTCAGGCGCTGCCGCAAGCACAGCGCAATGCGTTGAGCCCATCTATCGCAAATGCTCAGTCACTCAAACTACACATCGCCGAACATGCATTGAACCAACCGGCACTACGCAAGCTGTTCGCAAAAAATCCCAATCGAAAACCGTTCTACGATCCGACGACCATGCGCTTGCCTGGCGGCTCGGATGGATACCGACGCAGTTACTTTCCGACGCCGTCCCTCAACGACCGTGTTCGCGAGGTTTACCCCAGCCTTTCCGAGGAGGAACTCCAGTCTGTTGTTCTCCAGTTACAAACGCATCCCGATGGCGCTCGCATGGAGCTCTCACGCCTGTCCAGCGAGCTCTCGCGACTGCATCAGGATCTGAACACCTGGCTAAACGATTCGCCCACTGTCCACCCGCAAACCCGAGTTCCCCTGAGCGAACTGGAACGACAGGCCGCTCAACACAATCGCAGGCTGCTGGCCCAGGAAATCCAGCGCAGCTGGCGCCGACAATCAGAGCGGGACTTCGATGGCCCGGATGACACACCGCGCTATGCACTCAGATTTGCCGAGCCGATTCTTGGCGATCTACCGACGCTGACGGCCGATTTCCCCCATGTGTCATTGCTGTCCCTTGAAGGCAGTCATGCTGTGCAGGGTGTTCCCGAGTTTCTTCAGCGCTTCACCAGCTTGCGCCGCCTCGATTTAAAACGCTTTTCCCTGACCGCCCTCCCCGAGGCCATTCCTCGAATGACGGACCTTGATGCGCTGGTGTTAAGCGATTGCGGAGTCAGGTTCGATGCAGCCAACTGGGCGAAACTGTCTTCATTGAACAAGCTGGTCATGCTGGATCTGTACCAGAACCCGTTCACTATGGTGCCCAGTGTCGAATCCATGCCTGAGCTTGTTCACCTGGACCTGAGCCGTACCGGCCTGACCGACATTCCCGACAGCGTAGTTCGCCACCCTAAACTTGATACCGCGAAGCTGCTACACAACAGGATCAGTGAGCTGCCTTCGCAATTATTCGAAAGCCCGGTGTACACCAAACGCGCAATACACCTGATGCACAATCCGCTTTCGGATAACGCCCGACAACTGATCAAGCATCACTACTTCGACAGCTCATACGATTTGGGTATCTATGCCCCAGAGGCGGACATCAACCGAGTCAGGGCGCTATACCCGAACCTGGAGGTCGAACAGGCGAGCGAGTTTGTCTATGAACTGGCAGGCACACTGGCAGACGGCCGGATCGAGTTGACAAGCCTTGAAGCGGAGTTGGCACAATTGAGCAACGACTTGGCGGCATGGACCGCCAACCTTCCGGCCCAACACCCGTTGACGGGCGAACCGTTCACCGCCCAACAACAGCTTGTCGAGCACATGAACCGCGACCAATTCAAACTGACACTGGAGCAGTGCTGGCGGCATGAAAGCGAACTGGATGATTTCAATGGAGCACTGGAGCCCACATATGAACTCGTTTTCGAATCCTACATCAACGGCGACCTGCCTACCCTGAACGCCGACTTCAGTCATGTGACATCGCTGGAGTTACGCAGCGTCGACGGAGTGACCCGAGCCGGGCATTTTCTGGAGTCTTTCCCCAACCTCAAAAGCCTCAGATTGCGCGACTGTAATCTGGGCAACATTCCCGATGCTGTGTTCAAGATGGGTCAACTGCGGTCGCTGTCGCTCCGTGAGTGCCGCGTCAGACTGTCAGCGGAGTCGGCAAGTGCGCTGGCGGGAATGGAACAGCTCGATTATCTCGATCTGGCCCACAACCCCCTGGGGCAAACGCCTGACCTGAGTCAGATGATGGAGCTCGCGACAGTACTGTTGAATGACACCGGCATCACCGAAATACCGCACGGCCTGCTGCAAATGACAGCGCTGGACTGGGCCGACCTCAGTGGCAACGCCGTCACCGAAGTCCCCAGCGACGTGCTGGAACTGCCGATGGAAATCGCTGAAAACATCAGTTTTCGAGGTAATCGGTTTTCCGAAGAGAGCCTGCTACGGCTGATCGGTTACTTCGAACGGACGGGCATGGACTTTGGCGTGGAAGAGGTGATCAATCGAGGAGAGATGGAGATCTCGACTTCTGAAGGCTCTGAAATAGAGGAGTAAATCAGCCTCAGCAGGTGACGTGATTGCTCTGTCACCCACGCTCCGAGGGCACCGACGACAATTCGAACGGGCTGCTGCTGCGCCGCTGGTTGCGATCTTCCCGCGGCGTGGCACCGAAGAAGTTGCGGTAAGCGCTGGAGAAATGCGGCCCCGAGGAGAAGCCACACGACAGGCCGATCTGGATGATCGACTTGCTGGTTTGCATCAACATCTGCCGGGCCTTGTTCAGGCGCAGTTCCAGGTAATACTGGCTCGGCACACGGTTGAGGTATTGCTTGAAGATCCGCTCCAGCTGCCGACGGGACACGCACACATGCTGGGCGATTTCGTCGGTGGTCAGCGGCTCTTCGATGTTGGCTTCCATCAGCAACACGGCTTGCGTGAGCTTCGGATGGCTGGAACCGAGACGGTTCTGCAGCGGGATGCGCTGACGCTCGCCACCCTCGCGGATGCGCTCGACCACCAACTCTTCCGACACCGCACCGGCCAGTTCTGCGCCGTGATCACGAGCCAGCACGGCCAGCAGCAAGTCGAGTACCGACAGGCCGCCGCACGCGGTCAGACGATCGCGATCCCAGTCGAACAGATGACTGGTGGCGATGACTTTCGGGAAACGTTCGGTGAAGTCGTCCTGCCAGCGCCAATGCACGGCAGCGCGATAACCGTCGAGCAAACCCAGTTGGGCCAACGGGTAAACACCGGCCGACAAACCACCGATCACGCAGCCAGCACGCACCTGTTGTTTCAGCGCACTACTGAGCGCCGGCGCGAGTGTGGTCGGCGGCTCATCGGCGAGCAGGAACAGTTTCTGGAAGTTTTCGAGCTTGCCGGCCCATGGTTCACCCGGCAATTGCCAAGCGCCTTCAGTCGGCGGTTCGGCCTGCAAAAAGGACAGTTCGTAGACAACGTCCGGATGCACACGCTGGGCAACACGCAAGGCCTCCTCAGCCAGCGCAAGCGTCAGTGCTTTAGTGCTGGGCCAAATCAGGAAACCAATTCGATGGGCAGTCATGGCGGGCAATCCGAAACGAAAACAGTGATGAAGGCATGGGCCAATGCTAGCCCGTAAATGAACGCAAATCTCGAAACCTGCAGCGATCAAATGTGGGAGCGGGCTTGCTCGCGAAAGCGGTGGTTCAGACAGCAACGATGTTGACTGAACCACCGCTTTCGCGC